>JADZFP010000394.1 GCA_020849825.1 Saprospiraceae bacterium | reverse complement strand
GCCAATACCAAGACCGTGGTCAATACCCCACCCCCCAAAAAAGAAACCGCCACTGCCCCACCCCCCGCGACCAAACCGACGCCACAAGCCAAACCGGTTGCCAACCCTCCTGCCGATTACCGCATTCTGCTCTTCTCATGGCCGGCGCGTATGGACATGAAAAGCGGCCTGTTGGGCCTTTTAAGCAATGTGGAAGAAGAAAAAGCCGACGGAGAATACCGCTACTACTCCGGTCATTACGCCACCCGCGCCGAGGCCGAACGAATGCTCCCCGAACTGCGCAACCTGGGCTTCCGAACGGCCGAAGTAGTGCCGCCCGGCGGGAAACCGACAAACTGAACTTCCTTTCTTAAAAATCTAAACGCTACGGCGCTTGCCGCCCATCATGTTCAAACTCAGTAACGAAACAAAAATCGGCATCCTTGCCATCGCCGCTATCGCACTCGCCATTTTCGGTTTCAAATACCTGAAAGGCATCAACGTACTCAAAACCTCCCGCACGTTTAAAGTCCGTTATGAAAATGTAGATCAATTGCGACCATCCGCCCCGGTGTTTATCAGCGGCTTGCAGGTAGGCACGGTCAAACAGTTGTACATCGACCCGAAGGACGGAAAAACCATCATCGCCGAATTGAATATCGAAGGCAGTGTCGACATCCCCAAAGATGCCGTCGCTACCATTGTGGGGCTTACACTGATGGGCGGGAAAGCCATCCGGCTCGACCATACGCGCCCTTGCAACGGAGATTGCGCCCGAAGCGGCGACTTTCTGCTGGGCGCCTCCGAATCGTTTCTGGGCACCGTGGTCGGCGACCCCTCCCAACTCGACCCCTACTTCAAACGCCTGCAAACTGGCCTCGGCAGCGTAGTCGACTCTCTGGCCGACCCCAACGATCCCAAAGGCATCGGCCGCTCCATCCTGGCGCTCAACAGATCGCTCGAAAACATCGCGATCCTGACCGGCAAACTCAACGTCTTCCTCGATCGCACCACGGCCGGTTTTGCCGCTACCGCCAACAACACCGCCGAAATCACCGGCGCACTGCGCGCCAGCAACCAGGATCTCTCCGCCACCATCGCCAACCTGGCCGCCATCAGCGCACAACTCAAAAACGCCAACCTCGATCAGGGCGCCCAAAAAGCAGCCATGGCACTCGATACCCTGGTGTATACCATGAACGACCTGCGCAACACCCTCGGCACTACCGAACACGCACTGGCACGGGTAGATACCCTCGCCCAGGGCCTCAGCCAGGGCAAAGGCACTGCCGGCAAATTGCTGACCGACGACGCGCTGTACTACAACCTCGTCGACGCAACCCGCCATCTCGAACTGCTGACGCAAGACCTGCGCCTCAACCCCAAGCGTTACACCACCGTCAAACTCAAGGTATTCGGCAAAAACAAAACCGGCCCCTACCAGAATCCGCTGGACGACCCGGCTTACCAACTCGTGCAGGACAGCCTCGAACGCGACTACTATCTGCGGCTGAAAGATCGCTACGAAGGGAAACAATAAACCTTGTTCCGGGTGAAAGCCATTCGCCATCTGTACGAAGAACACGGCGCGGAGAACTACTATCGCGACCATGCCGATTCGTACGCCAACCCGCATTTTCCGCAAATTGCGGCGCTTATACAGGCCAATCTGGCGCAGATCAATCATGCCGGGGGCGTGCTGGACTTTTGCTCCGGCGGCGGCGAAGTCAGCCTCGCCCTGGCGGCTCTCGGCGTCGGCAACATCACGGGCTGCGATCCTTTTACTTTTGATTTATATGAAAAAAATACCGGCCGGCCCTGTCTGCGGTATTCGTTCAAAGACGTGATCAAAGGCGTACCCCTAGGGCAATATTCCACGATCATCTGCTCTTTTGCCATGCACCTCTGCCCCGCCAAAGACCTGTTTTCGCTGTGCTGGCAATTGTTTCAGGCTGCCCCGCAACTGGTCATTATTACCCCGCACAAACGCCCGGAACTGGATCAGATCCCCGGTATCCGGCTGGTCAGCGAGGATTCGGCTTTTACAGAGAAAGAAAAAAGAGTGCGGCTCAGGATATATGAGCAGAGTGAGGAGTGAAAATGCTGCTGTTTCATCCGTATCGCAAAACACTTTCCCCCTCTCCCCTGTTATCCCCACTCATCACTCAAAACTCATCACTCATCACTAACGACTTATGGCTTCTTTCAAACGCACTGCCTCCGCAGTATGGCACGGCACCGGCGCCGAAGGCAACGGCAGCCTCGACGGCCCTTCGGGCGTACTTTCCGGCACGCCCTATTCGGCAAAAGCCCGTTTTCAAAATGAAGACGGCCGCGCCGGCACCAACCCGGAAGAACTGATCGCCGCCGCACACGCCGGCTGCTATATCATGGCCCTCAGCTTCCGCCTCAGCGGAGCCGGCTTCCCCCCGGAAGAACTGCGCTGCTCCGCCACCATCGATATGGACAACAGCAGCGGTGGCTGGAATTTTATGCACATCACCCTGAAACTGGACGCCAAAGTGCCCGGCATCGCGGAAGATCAGTTCCAGGAACTCGCCGAAGCCGCCAAAACAGGCTGCCCGGTCAGCAAGGCCCTGAGCGCCGTACCAATCACACTGGAAGCAAAACTGGGGTAAAAAAACGGTCAGGACCGATATACAGGCTGCCGCACAAGCCGGGACGCGGTTTGAGACAATAGAACTAATTTTTCCCGCAAAGTCGCAGCGATGCAGAGCCGCAGAGAAAATCACTTCTCTGCGGCTCGTTAATTTTAATAGCAGGGTTAGTGCTAAATGACAGCCTCATTGCGTGAAATAACGCTGGGTTAATTACCTGGTTGGAAGTGAATCACGCCTTTTCCAGTGTAAAACCAAAGGTAGAGCCCTGGCCGACGGTACTGCGTACCGTGACGGTCTGTTTGTGGGCTTCGATGATGTGTTTGACGATAGACAGTCCCAGGCCGGTGCCGCCGGCGTCTCTCGAGCGGCTCTTGTCGACGCGATAGAAACGGTCGAAAACGTGCGACAGGTGTTCGGGCAGAATGCCGATGCCATTGTCGCTGATCTCGACCAGAACATAGGTTTCCATGTCGTAGAAACTCAGTTTGGTCGCTCCGCCTTCCCGGCCGTATTTGATGGAATTATGGACCAGGTTCATCAGCACCTGTCGGATATTTTCCTTGTCGGCGCGTACGCGAAAATGCTGGTTAGCGCCTTCCTTGTACACCAGTCGGATATTTCGCTCCTGGGCGCGCATTTCGAGGTCGGCAAAAACCTCATCGGCGAGTTCGTGGATGTCAAAATCGCGGAGATCGAGCACCATTTGCCCGCCTTCCAGTTTGTTGATGGTTTCCAGATCTTCCACGATGGCCTGCAGGCGGTCTACGTTGCGGGCGGCGCGCTGGAGATAAAGTTTGTTGACATCGGGGTCGTCGAGCGCACCGTCGAGCAGGGTATGGACAAAGCCCTGGATATTAAAAATCGGGGTTTTTAATTCGTGCGATACGTCGCCGATAAACCGCCGGCGGTAAGTAGCCAGTTTTTCGAGTTCTTCAATTTCCCGGTCATTTTCCTCTGCCCACTGGCTGACTTCATTTTCCACCTGATCGAGGATATTCTTGTCCATTTCAATTTTGTCCGCTTTAAAGTCGGACGACATTTTGTGGCGATGAATAACCTTGTAAATCAGTTTGATCTTCCTGAAAATATAATACCGGATGAAGTAAAAATTGGAAGTGAAGACAATGACGAAAACGCCGACGAACAGCAGCGCGAGATCGATTGCCGTGATGAGAAGCAGTTGTGACAGGCCCAGCAAGGAGGCCAGGAAAGTGGCGATCGCTGCCGATGTAAACGCCGTGAAAAGCGCTAATTGAAGCGGGGTCTGATTTTTAAACATAGCAAGGTTAGGACGCAACGTGGGCGTAAAATTCGGCATGTTTTCGGATCAAAAGTCAAATTTGTACCCAATACCTTTCATGGTTTTGATGTACTCCTCGCCCAGCCGTTCGCGCAATTTACGGATATGGACGTCGATGGTTCGGTTGCCCACGATGACGTCGTTGCCCCAGATTTTGTCAAAAATTTCTTCTCTTGTAAAAACGCGGCCTGGTTTGGAAGCCAGCAGCCACAGGATTTCAAATTCTTTTCTCGGCAGCTCGATGGCTTGTGCCCCCCTGAATACCAGCACTTTTTCACGATCGATCACCAGATCATGCACGGCGATGGCGGTGCTGTCGTCGTCGTCGGTGCGGCCCGAGCGGCGCAGCAGCGCATTGATACGGCTGATGAGTACGCGGGGTTTTATCGGTTTGGTGATGTAATCGTCGCCGCCGACGTCGAGCGCGGTGATTTGGGAGAAATCTTCATCGCGGGCAGTCAGGAATGCGACAGGGGTATCGTTGAACTCTTTGCGCGAACGCAGAATGCGGCAGGTTTCGACCCCGTCGAGTTCGGGCATCATGATATCCAGGATGATGAGTTGGGGTTTTTCCTGTTCGGCGACGACCAGGGCTTGGCGCCCATCATTGGCGGTAACGACTTCAAAACCTTCTTTTTTAAGGTTGTAGCGCAGAAATTCGAGAATGTCCGGCTCGTCGTCTACGATGAGAATTTTCTTCGCAGGCGGGGTTCCCTTCATGTGTGTCAATTTTGGGCAAAGGTAGCCGACTGCATTTGGCCGGTGGTTTTATGTCGGGTTTAAGTTAGTGTTAAGTTTATGGAAACATCTAACTTGATGATTATCGCATCATTACCAGCCACATACCAGCCGTCGAATTTGTTCGAACCAGGTCACGCCGATGCGGCGCTTGACTTCGCCCCAATCTGCGCAGGCTTCGTCGCGGCGGTTGAGTTCCAGCAGAGTAGTGCCCCTGAAATACAGGAGTTCCGTATTGCCGGGGTGAAGTTTGAGGGCCTGCGTCCATTTTTCCACGGCAGCTTCTTTTTGGTCTTGTTCGGCCAGTGTGGCGCCTTCATCGGCGAGCAACATGGCCTGATCGAAGCGCTCGTTGGCCTTTGCGCATCCGGGGGCCTGTGATTTGAACATGGTCCGGAGCGGGAACGTGGTCGCCACAGGGGCATCCTGGTACCGGGCGGGCGTCCAGTGTCCGCTGGTGCGGTTGGCCAAACGGATCGCCTGCCACTGAAAATCCATGCCGAGCGAGTTGTAATCCAGTTGGCTCACCACACTGACGGAGCCGTCGGAGCGAATCAGCAGTGCCATTTCGATCACCCCGGTTTTGCAACTATCGGCCCAGTCATCGGGATATTCCAGTTCGTTGACGACGAATTTGGCCAGAGAATCCCAGCCGCCCTGAAATTCCGGCGCGGCATCGTACACTACATACACCGTATCGCCTTCGCTGGTGATATGGAAAGGGTCTTCTTCTGCCAGCCGGAAACGCAGGGGCAATACGTGGCGCATCCGAACAACTTGCCCTTTGATCCGGGCCGGCTCCCAACGCAGTCCGGCTTCATCCAGCGCGCTCAGAATGCGGGTCGCTTCTTCGCCGCAGCCGCCGCCGATGTCTTTCAGGATGGCAATATTGGTAATACGGCCGGTTGGTTCCACGACAAAAGTGGTGGCAACGATGCCCTGAATATCGTTTTGTCGCGCGGCTTCGGGATAAATGATGTTTTGAGCGATGATGGTGAGCAGTTGCGTCTCGGCGCATTGCCGCACGCTATCCGCCGTCCAGTTCGTATGCCGCTCGGGTATGCAGGACTTGAAAAGCGGGAAAGGCATACTTTCCGCGTAACTGTAGATCGTGGTATCGGGCGTCGTTTGAGCCTGTGCTTGCTCAATGCACAGCGAAAAGAGAAGGGTCAGAAGGAGTATTCTTTGCATGGCCGGATTGATAAATCGCACGAAAAGTACCGCAAGTGAGCAAAAACAAAAAGTCCGGCCGCTGCTGGCCGAACTTTTTGACAGTATAATCTCATGAAAAATTGTCGGATGAAAGGGCTTTCGAGGCTGACGGTTTTAGTGCGCAGAAACGCGAACCGTTCCATTTTTAATTTTGATTGTAACGGGTGTACGCATGAGCCAAGTCAAAATTTAAAGTATGAACGAAAGAAAAATTTGACAAATGAAGATTGTTTCGTTCGGTGGGGTGGCCGCATTGGGAAGTTTTGAAATTGTCTGGATTAGTTGCAATGGTCGATTTTTTTGGCCAGGAATTTGCACTGAAAAAATTGTCTGTTACTTTTGAGGCCTGAACCGTGAAAACCTTGAAGAATTTCTCGCCATAATTAATCCGCTTGCTATGGCATCCTTCCCGTTATAATCCCATGCACATTTCCAGTACGGAATGGGGGTCAGTCGTCAGGACTGACCTTTTTTTGTTTTGTACAGTTCACTTTTCTTGTAGCGCCGGCTGAAAGCCACTCAGCCTGGGCGAACGGCTTTCAGCACGAAGTATGCGCTAGTGAAATCCCATGAACATATCCAAAACTCATTGCTGTTCTCGTTTGAAGCAGCGTTGATGTTTTTTGATGATACAAAAGTGCGGCCTTGCCAGGCGCCCACCAATAACATTTTTTCTGCTTTGTGAAATTAAATACGACTAATTTAAATGATCGAAAAATCTCTTAAATACTGATAAACAACTAATTGATCAAAATACAATACGGAACATTTGTGAGTTTTATACTTCGCTCAACTGTAAATATTTTGCAAAAAAGAACCCCTTAAGGAAAGCAGAACCGCCCGGACAATTTTCTTTGCCTTACAAAACTGGACAACTACCTATGAATAATTTGCTGATCATCGGCGCCGGCCGTTCCGCCACTGCGCTGATCAATTATATCCTCGACGCGGCTCGCGAGCACAATTTTTTTGTCACTATCGCCGACGCCAACCTGGAAATGGCTCAGAAAAAGGTCGCTGGACGCCCGAATGGCCGCGCCATTTGGCTGGATGCTTCCAAAACCAACGACCGGCGCGATATTATTCAGCGGCACGACGTGGTCGTTTCGCTTTTGCCCCCTCAGATGCACCTCGAACTTGCGCAGGATTGCATTACATTGGGCAAACACATGGTGACCGCCAGCTACGTTTCCAAACAAGTGCTGCGCCTGGGCGACGACGCCCGCCAGAGAGCGCTTGTTTTTATGAACGAAATCGGGCTCGACCCCGGAATCGACCACATGAGCGCCATGCAGCGCATCCATCAGATCAAGGCCGCGGGTGGAAAAATCACGGCGTTTTATTCCTATACGGGCGGCCTGGTGGCGCCCGAGAGCGACGACAACCCCTGGCACTACAAATTCAGCTGGAATCCCCGCAACGTCGTGCTGGCCGGACAGGGTACCGCTCAGTATCTCGAAGACAGCAAATTGAAATATATCCCGTACCGCCGTCTTTTTAAACAGTACCGTCTGGTCGATATTCCCGGAATGGGCAAATGGGAAGTGTACGCCAATCGCGACTCGCTTTTGTACCGCGATGCCTACGGCCTGGGCGATATCAAAACGCTTTTCCGGGGCACCATACGTCACCGCGGCTTTTGCGATGCCTGGAATGCGCTGGTGCGCATAGGCCTCACCGATGCTACTTTCCCAATCGTCGATTCCGACAAACTGACCTATCACGACCTCATGGAGGCTTTCCTGGGCAACAGCGAACACACCGGCTCGGTCAAAGACCGCGTGGCGAAAATGGTCGAACTGCCACCCGACGGCGAAGTGATGCAAAAACTCGAATGGCTGGGGCTGTTCAGCAAAAAACGCATCAAGGTGCAAAACGCCACCCCCTCGCTGATCCTGGAAAACCTGTTGCTGGAAAAATGGGCGCTCAAACCCAACGACCGCGACATGGTCATCATGCAGCACGTGTTTGAATACGAACTCAACCGCCGCAAACGCAAACTGACTTCCACGCTGGTGATGAAAGGCGAAAACAGCGAAGACACGGCCATGTCGCGACTGGTCGGGTTGCCGCTGGGTGTGTTTGTCAAATTGCTGATGCTGGGCCGGATTTCTACCACCGGCGTGAACATCCCCACCATGCCGGAAGTATACGAACCGGTGATGAAAGAACTGGAAACGATGGGCGTTCGATTTATCGAACAGGAAGATTAAGCCAGCGATTCCAGCAAGTCGATCAATACCTTGTTGAGTTTTCCGATCGCCTCCTCCAGCCGCCATCCTGCGCGGTTGCGGGGCTCCACGTAGTTGGAAATCGCCCGAATGGCCGTAAATGGAATGCCTGCCGACAAACAGCCGTAAAAAAAGGCCGCGCCTTCCATCGTCTCGACCTGGGCTTCCGGATACTTGGCCCGAATAGCCGAAATCGACCCGTCCGACCCATGTACTTTGCTGACCGTCAGGCCCTTGACCCTCGGCAGAAACTCCGCCTGACTGAGATCCGGATCGCGCAGCAGTGCTTTTTGATAAGGCGGCTGATCGGGGGCAAGCAGGCCTAGTTCGAACAGGTCGGTAAACGAACCGTCCGCTTCTTCCACGCCCAGATCGCCAAAGCGCTCCTGCACCACGTGCACAACTTCGCCCAGGGACAGGTTGCGGTCAAATGCGCCGGCAACCCCTGCATTGATCGCCCAATCGGGCAGCGACGCGCCCAGGGAAAGGCCCAGTTCCCAGGCAGTGTTGTTGGGGCCCACCCCGGTAACCAGCACCCTGAGTGTCAGATGTTTATACAAAAAAACACCGGGTTCGACCGACTGGCCGTTTTGTTCCAGCCATTGTACGGCGCCTGCTATTTCAAATGGAGTGGCAGCGACGAGTAGTATATTCATAACCCGGCAAAGGTAGCGGCTTCGCACCGGGAACGGCGGAACGGCCTGTCATTTTCCCTGAGTATCTTATTCCCGTATGCGGCTTGCGGCAAATTCTGGTTTTCTTTGCGCATCATGAAACGCGAATGGTTTTCCGAGTGGTTCGACTCGCCTTATTACCACACTTTGTACAAAAACCGGGATGAAAACGAAGCCCGCCGGGTGCTCGACAATTTTCTGCGGGCGCTCGAATTGCCGCCCGGCGCAAGGGTACTCGATCTGGCTTGTGGCAAGGGCCGCCATGCCAGATACCTGGCAGAGCAAGGTTTCGATGTGACGGGCCTTGACATATCCGCGTCGAGCATCGGCTTTGCGCGACAGTTTGAGCACGAACGCCTGCACTTTTACCAACACGATATGCGCTTGCCCTTCAGGATCAACTATTTCGATGCAGTGGTCAATTTTTTTACCAGCTTCGGGTACTTTCAGCACGACAGGGACCATACTCGTACGCTCAAAAACGTTTGCCTCAACCTTAAACCCGGCGGCTTGTTTCTGCTCGATTTTTTCAATGCAGAATGGGTGAAACAAACCCTGGTACGGCATGAGCACAAGGTGGTAGATGGCATACCTTTCGATATTCGCAAATCGGTTCGCAATGGCCATGTGTACAAAACCATCGAGTTTGTCACTGGCGGGCGGCATTTTGCGTATCGGGAACGAGTACGGCTTTTCACCCTACCCGATTTTGAAGCGATGTTTCGAGCCCTGGATCTCGGGATTCGGTCGGTATACGGGAGTTATGATCTTACGCCCTACGACCCCAAAAATTCCAAACGACTGATTATTGTTGCACAAAAAAACGCGGTGTCATGAGCTGGCTCGACAGTCTGATTGCATTGGATAAAACCGTGTTCTGGGCGATCAACACGGGTTTGGGCAATCCCGTCTTCGATGCATTGTTGCCCTGGTGCCGGGAGAAGTGGATATGGGCGCCCTTGTATTTGTTCATCGCCTCCGTTTCGTGGCTCAACTTCGGGAAAAAAGGCTGGCTGATCGTGCTGGGCGTGGTACTGGCCGCTGGGCTGGCCGACTTTACCAGCAGTACGCTGGTCAAAAAAAACGTGCAACGCATTCGCCCCTGTAATGATCCGGATATGCACGGGCAGGTTATACTTCGCTTGGAAGGATGCGGTAGCGGATACAGTTTTACGTCGTCGCACGCGGCGAATCATTTTTCGGCAGCCGTATTTTTGATTGGCATTTTCGGGCGCAGGGCGCGGTGGGTGCGCCCGGCTTTATTGAGTTGGGCCGGGCTGATTGGTTTTTCCCAGGTGTATGTCGGGGTGCATTATCCGCTCGATGTGTTGGCTGGGGCGGCTTTGGGCTCGCTTTTGGGGTGGAGCCTGGGCCTTTGGGGGCGGTATTTTTTGAGGATGGGCGGAGAAAAATAAAAGCCCGCCTGGGTTACAGACGGGCTTTTAGCAGAAAACGAAACAGTTTAGAATTTACCCGCAAACTTCCGGGCTACTTCAACCACTCTTTCCAGCAGGCTGATGTCGGGCAACGGAATGTCGCGGGCATCTTCCTCGTCGTTTTCAACGGCGGTATTGTTTTGCTGATCGGGCAGTTCAATCTGCGCGGAAGTCGTGACAGGTGTCGTCAGAACAGCGTGGATATTGACGAAAAGAAACGAGCAGCAGCTAACGATAGCGGCAATGAGAAGAAAAGATTTCGGCGTAATGTTTTGTTTCATGGCATGGCATTTAAGCGGCCCAATATATGCACGATTCTTCAAAATGGTGGAATTTACCGACGAAGAAAGCAGAACTACAGACGAATATGCGGACCAAAAGGTTGCAGCGCAAGCCAATATTTTTTTTATAAAAAAGAAGAACCCGGCGGTATTGCACCGCCGGGTTCGTATCGTCAAACCAAAAATCAATCAGTCTTATTGTTTCAGACCGCCGGTGGTAGCCGGTACGCTTTCTTGCGTGGCCGGGGCTTTCACTTCACCTTTGATCGTGAGCGTATGCGTGTCGGTGGCTTCGTTGGTGGTGATGGTCACGGTTTTGGTGAACATACCTACGCGCTGGGTGTCGTAGCGAACTTCGATCACGTTGGTTTCGCCGGGCATGATGGGTTCTTTCGGGTAGGTCGGAACCGTGCAGCCGCAGGAGCCTTTGGCGCTTTTGATGATCAGGGGCTCGGTGCCCGTGTTTGTGAAGGTAAACTTGCGCAGCGGGTCAGCGCCTTTTTCGACGGTGCCGTAGTCAACGGTTGTTTGCTGGAAAGACATGGACGGACCAGCAGCATTTTGAGCAGACAGGGTGAAAGCGCCGGCAACAACGAAAGCAAGAATGGAGAGCAGTTGTTTCATCAGAGTGATACCAAGTTTTGGTGAATGGAATAATCGTCAGTGATTGATGGGACAAAAGTATATGCCTGTGCACTGACGGGAAACAAATGCCCTGTTAACGATAATCAAAAAAGCCTAAAATTACTGTCAAGTACCTGATAATCAGCGCCATTCTAGCG
>JADZFP010000393.1 GCA_020849825.1 Saprospiraceae bacterium | reverse complement strand
TTCTGGCAAGTCTTTTTCTCCTTACTCGCCGACAAAGCCCTACTTTTGCGCGGCCTTGACCCACTTACTTTGAATTTGATGCGCATGAAAAAGTTGTTTTTTCTGATTCCCCTCGCGGCACTGTTCCTGACCGCCTGCTCCAATGATTTTGAAGTAGCCGCCCCCTGGAAAGAAATTCCGGTGTGCTACGGTATCCTGTCGCCCAAAGACACCGCCCATTACCTGCGGATTGAAAAAGCATTCCTCGACCCTGAAAAAAGCGCCGAAGAAATCGCCCAGATTGCCGACTCGCTGTACTATCCCGCCAACGCGATCAGCGTTTTCCTCGAACGCGTCAGCACCGGCGAACGCTACCAAATGTCCCGTGTCGACGGCAACCTCGAAGGTTTCGTGCGCGACTCCGGCTTTTTTGCCAACCAGCCCAACTGGCTCTACAAATACAAACCGGCCAACGCCGACCAACAACTGAAAGAAGGAGAAAAGTACCGCATGATTGTTGTGCGCGCCGACGGCAAGCCCGACATCACGGCCGAAACCACCCTGCCCGGCGCCTTCCGTTTCAACAAGCCCAGCCAGATCGAAATTCCGCCCCGGCTTGCTTTCGGCCCCGGCGCACCCACCACGTTCGAGTGGAGCTGCGACCAAAACGCCGTGTATTTCAACATGACCATGCTGGTGCAATACCGCGAACAAACGCCCGGCGGCCAGTTCATCAGCCGTAAAACAATCCCCTGGACCGTGTTCACCAACCAAAAACGCAACGCCAGCGGCTCGGGCGGCCCCTTTGGCTACCGCGGCTCGGTCAAAATCTCGGCCAACCAGTTCTACCAGTTCCTCGCCGCCAATATCGAACCCGCCGACCAAAGCTGCGGCGGATGCTACCGCTACTTCGAGGGAATCGATTTGGTGCTGGAAGGCGGTGGCGGCGAAATTGAAAACTACCTGATCACGGCTAATGCCAACGAAGGTATCACCGGCGCCGAGGTACTGCCCACCTATACCAATATCTCCGAAGGCTTTGGCCTGCTGACCGGTAAAAACGAACAAATCCTGACCGGCTGCCGCTTCTCCACCCAAACCGTCGACTCGATGACAACCCACCCGACGGTCGGTCTGCTGAATTTTAAAAACTAACCAAAGCAGCGCTTCGATAGCCCCGGCAATGAGACGACCTCGCCTCGCTGCCGGGGCTCTTTATTTTTACCACCCAGGTTTTCCCCTACCCCGCTTCGGTATTTTCCCTGTTTTTAAAAAAATATTTATGCCCAAAAGCGCCTAAAAAAGGTTTTATTTTTCACAAATACCCTCGAAAATCCCTTGTCATTTTAAAGCACAAAAAATTGATTATCAATTTTATAGGTAATAAGAATTGCTTAAAAACCCTATCAATTACAATTCACAACGGGCAAAAAATGTTATTGGTAGGCCATCAAGTCCACTGCACTTTTGTATCGTGAAAAGGCGGTGATTAAAGAATTATCGCCGAAGAGATATGTTCATGGGATTATACAAATTCAGGTGAGAGGGCAAGTCGCCTCACCGAAAGTGGGGTGACTTGCCAACATTTTTTCAGTATTGACGAATGATTTGTTAAGGCTTATTTAGGTAAAACTTTGTATTTGAATTCCTCGTTTTACCTACAATTCCTCCAAAAAACGCCGTTCTGCCAAGGCGGAACACCTTCACTCGAAATGTTCATGGGATTATAATTTGTTGTTTTACGACCGCGCCGAACGAGGCGCGGTTTTTTTATTTTTAGGACCTACCTTTCGGCCGTATTCTGTACACAACCCATTTTGTTCCGAATCATGTCTGCTACTACCGGAGAGATCAAACGCGTGACCACCCACGTGATACAGGCGATGAAAAACCGCGGCGAAAAGATCGCCATGCTCACGGCCTACGACTTTTCCATGGCCCGGATACTCGACGAAGCCGGTATCGATATCCTGTTGGTAGGCGACTCGGCCTCCAACGTGATGGCCGGCCACGAAACCACACTGCCCATCACGCTCGATCAGATGATCTACCACGCACAGTCGGTCGTCCGCGCCGTCAACCGGGCGATGGTGGTGGTCGATTTGCCCTTCGGCAGTTATCAGTCCAATTCGGAAATCGCCCTGTCGAGCGCCATCCGCATTATGAAAGAATCGGGCGCGCACGCCGTCAAACTCGAAGGCGGGTCGGAAGTGGAGGAATCCATCCGCCGCATTTTGCACGCCGGTATCCCGGTAATGGGGCACCTGGGCCTTACGCCCCAAAGCATCTACAAATTCGGCACCTATACCGTGCGGGCCAAAGAAGAAGCGGAAGCCGAAAAACTGCGCCACGACGCCCGCCTGCTCGACCAACTGGGCTGTTTTGCCCTGGTGCTCGAAAAAATACCCGCACAACTGGCCAAAGACGTTTCCGAAAGTATCGAAATCCCGACAATAGGTATCGGAGCCGGGCAACACGCCGACGGACAAGTGCTCGTGACGCACGATATGCTGGGCATCACCAAGGAGTTCATACCGCGTTTTCTGCGGCGTTACCTCGAGTTGTTCGACGCTATTGAAGACGCCACCAAACGCTACATCGCCGACGTAAAAGCGCGCAATTTCCCCAGCGATGCCGAACAGTACTAGACTACTGTAAAATTTAAGCCCGTACACGACGTTTTTCTTTGCCTTTCCGGCTTCTCTCAGCCCGGAGAGTGCCCTAATTTTGCGCCCGAAACCAAATAATCGTCCCCCCTATGGAGCAACAATCAACATTTAACTACAACGACTACACCCGCGCAACGGCGATGACTCAACGAAAACTCTCCCTCTTTACACCCGGTAAAATTGCCCTGCTGCTGGGCGCGATCGCCCTGCTGGGCTCCGCATTTTTCTGGCGCCCGATCAAAGCCATGTATTTTACCCACGTACCCGAAACGCTGGAAAACCGCTTCGTGCACATCCCCACCGGATCTTCCTTTGAAGACGTGGTGAGCATCCTCTTACAATGCCGATTTATCACCGACGAGGCCGATTTCGGCTGGCTCGCCAAACAAATGAACTACAAAAAAGTCAATTTG
>JADZFP010000392.1 GCA_020849825.1 Saprospiraceae bacterium | reverse complement strand
GATTTTAATGGCCACGAAGTCGAACACGCTCAGGTTGTTGTCGGGCAAATTGACCACGGCGATCGAGTCGGGGATGGGCGACAGGAAGGGGTTGTACGGATTGGCGAAGGAGAACTCCTGCGGCACGAAGCGCCAGGAGGTATTCATGGGGAAGACGTTGTAAATACCCAACACCAGTTTGCGCAGTTCGACGACGTCGAAAGTTGTGACCGAATTGCTCCGATTGATGTCGGCGGCGATAATCTGGTAGGGCGTATCCAGGGTATCGATGCCCAGCACGTGTTTGCTCAACAATACGATGTCGAAAGTGGATATACCGTTTGAAACGTCGTCGTTTTTAGAAGGTCTGACGTAAAAATCGGACCCGAACGGCAGGTTTTGGCTGAACTGATAACTGCCTTGTACGTCGGTGCTTGCCGTTTGATTGAAGATTGGATCCGTGCTGACAAGCGTGACTTTCACCTGACTGACGCCGCCGGTCAGCGATACGATTTCGCCGCCGATGGGGATGCCGGGCGGGGTGCATCCGGCGACTTCGCTCACCAGTGTAAAGGTATATTCACATACCCTCTGGTTGCCGCAAGCATCCTGCGCGACCCATTTGATCCGGTGGGTACCCAGGGGAAGTTGGGGTTCGATACCGTCGAGATCCGGATTATCGCTGTTGGCGGGCAGCGCTTCCGTATCCCAGCGCACGTAGGCGCTTACGTTATTGCCCGATTTGACGCGATCGATGGCGAAGCGGTATTGCTGGTCTGCCGGAACCGGGCGCTGATCGAAAGCGCGCGGTTGGTCGACGCTGAAATTGGGGTTGGCGGCATTATCGAAATAGACTGTGTTGGCGGGGGGCAGGTTGGTGCTTGATACAACGGTTTCCTGTGTGCCGTCGTCGTTCAGGTCGAGAAAAAGCTGGTAGTTCAACACAATTTCCGACCCCGAACAGGCGTCGCTGACGGTAATGCCGAGCGGCGCCGGGGCTTCGCAAAGGTCGTCGTTGCCTGCAAAAAAATTGGCCCAGTAGTTTTCATGCCACAACTGGGCGTCGTTCTGGCTGGTGTCGGTCCAGTTGAGCGGGCCCGACGGGCAACTGAATACCGGCGGCTGGGTGTCGACTATTTTGATGGTTTGTGTGTACCGATAGCCATTTGCACTGGCCGTCCAAAACTGACTGTAATTGGTCGCCTGCGGGTCGACGGGTGTGATTTTTACCGCTGTCGGCGCCCAGACGCCGCTTGCACCGGGCGCGGAAACCACCGGCCCGGGCAGATTGGTCGGATTGTTGGCCTGCGGGTGCGGGTTCGGATTGGGGATGAAAATCAGCGGCTGCAAACTGTCGTACGTACAAGGGTTGACGATCGTCCAGCTGCGTTCGATTTTGTAACAAGCGTCGGGCACCACGGTGAACACTTCGTCGGTGTATTGAATGTCGACCTGCTCGCAACCCAGGTGAAAAATTTCCGGCGTTCCGTACACATTCGTTTCGTTGCAAGTCGTCACGATCACGTCGTCGGGGAAACGAACGTAATATTCCTGATGGTAGCCCGACTGGATGATCTGCGCGCATTGGGCGCCGGCTTGTCCATTGGCATAAGTTTGAAAAATCCGGGTCAGTGTCCCGCTTTTACACAATGTATCAAATTGCTGATAATCAACAATAATAGAGAAAGAATCAGCTTTGCAGTTGAGAAGTGGGGCGCCGTAAACCGACAAATCCGAACTAAAATCGGCGCAGCTCACCGCGGTATCCGGCGGGGCGATGCAAGCCGGGGCAAGCGTATCTGCCACGGCAATCAGTACTTTACATTCGTCAAAATGCCCTTCGGCATACCCGGCGCCGAGAGTTCCGGCGGGCAGGTGGATGTCGTACACCCGCAGGGTAGCGGCAAGGGTATCGCCGACCTGGGCGCAGCAAAGCAGGAGCGTTTCGGCAAAAACGCTGTCGGGTTGGCAAATACCGCCCAAATCGGGGCGAATCCGAAAGTTCAGCACATTGCAGCTGTCGGCCGCCGAGCCGCCGTCGAACAGCGCGGCAGGGACTTCGGCTTTTCCTTCGGCATCAAGCCAAATCGTTTGCAGGGGGGCGCAGGCGGCTTCGGGCGGGGTGTTATCCCAAACCTCTACGGTAAAAGCGCAACTGGCCGTATTGCCGCAATCGTCGGCGGCATAGTAAATCACGAGATGCTGACCGACCGGGAAACCGGCTGCCACGCCCAGGATGCCGAGCGTGTCGGAGAGTGCCGAGTTGTTGCCTGCAAAGTTGCCCAGGCTGCCGATGAGGGTATCCGCCTGGTTGTCGGGGCCATTCCAGACTGCCCAGAATGCCGCGGGGGCGGAACAATTGTCGTGCACGATTACATCCGGCAGATCGACATCTCCCGTGCAACCGGCTCCCGACAACGCGGCGGTGAAGGCAGGCGGGCAATTGATTGAAGGGCCTTCAGTATCAATCAGGTCGATTTTTTGGTCATATTCCAGGATCTCGCCTTCGCACCAATTGATGACCGACCAGCGGCGGGTGATGCGACGGTGGCCGGAGCACAGAAGGGTATCCTGCACGTCGGAATAATCGCTGTTGATCGAACACAACTGGGCAATTTGCATCCCCAAAACATTTTGATGTGGGAAGCCGGTGCTATCGGGGCCGATTTCGGTGTCGGAGCAGTCCAGCGTGACGTCGGCCGGCAGCACGACGTCGTCGAGCGTGGGGCGGATAATCCGGATTTGCTGTACGCAGGTGATCGTATTGTTACTTTGGTCTTTGGCGGTCCATTGGCGGTTGATGGTCCCGGTAAAGCCGGAGTTGCAATCCATCGGCATTTGATTGTCAATAAAAGACGTGGTGACATTGCCCCCGCAGTTGTCTATCGCGGAGGGTTGTCCCTCGGGAATGCCAAATATTTGGGTGAGGTTGGTCGGTGTGGGGTTGATGTCGGTGCAGGGAATGTCAAAATTGGCGCAGGTCAGCACCGGCGGCAGGTTGTCGATCACTTTGACGCTGCCCCAGCATTTGTTGCCGGTGTAGCCATCGACAACGCGGAACTGGTAGGTTTTCCCGATGTCCTGAGCGCCGAAAACGTCCGTCGTCCAGGGGCCGTTGCCGAATGGCGCGATGCGGTCGACTTCTACATAAAAATTGGACAGGCAGCCGTAGTCGTTCTGATCGCCGAAAAGGTAATACAGGGGTCCTTGCTGTCCCGTGCAGTTCTGGTTGAGTGCGACGGTGGCCAGGTCTTCGCAGGCCAGGGGCACCGAGTAGTTTTTGACCAGCACGGTGAACGAACAAGTGCTGGTATTGCCGGCCGCGTCGGTGGCGCGGAAGACGTTGTACGTCAGGCCGATAGGGTAGGGTTCGGTGGCGGGCAGGCCGCTGGTCTGGAGAATGGTCGGCGTATCCGGCTGGTCGTCGTAGGCTGTTACGTCGAAGGGATAGATAGCGGTGCAGGTAGCCGGCGCGAGGTTGACGGTATCGTTCGGCGGACAAATAATCGTAGGCGGGATGGAGTCGGTAAGCGGCTGAACGAGGGGCAGGCTGGCGCCCCAAAGGCGGATTTGGACAAGCAACAGGCTTGCCAGCAATGAAAAGGCAATACGGTTCATGGAAAAATCGGCTTGAACAATTTTAGCATTTGGTGTGAGAAGGGGGGCAAGCCGGATTAAGGGAAGTACTCCTTTCTCTCCAAAATTTGAGCCGAATTTTGCGTTACGGCCGCTTTTTCCTAAAAATACCCTGAATGGGTAAGCGCTGCTTATTTCATCTTCTTGTTCATCTTTTTGGGAAAAAGCCCGGAGCTGCCGCCCTTCTTCTTTTTTATCTCTCCTTTACGGTTGACGGGCGCTTTCAAACTTTCGGTGGCCGGGCAGCCCGATTTCTGGCTGCAGGCAGGGGCGAGCAGGCTGACGAACAGAAGAAGGCAGAGGGCGATGATGCTGTATTTTTTCATAACAAACTGTAATGTCGGGTCATTCAAACGAAGAAGGT
>JADZFP010000391.1 GCA_020849825.1 Saprospiraceae bacterium | reverse complement strand
CTACACGCTCGACTACGGCGCCGTGGTTTTTGCCAACCTGAGCAGCGTGGAAATCAGCCAAAACCTGGCCTTTCTACAACCGTTTTGCAGCAAACCGCTCCAGGAAAAACTGCGCGACGATTTTGAAATCACCGTCGCAGCCGATTTGCCCATCACGTTTCATTTCGACAGCCTTACGGTGCCGAAAATTGATGAAAACGTGGTGCGTATCGTGATGCATAACATTGCCCATTCCGTGGCGCTGGACTTTTTTTCCCAAAGGGCAGATTTGTTACTGGCTGAAATTCACCATTTTACCAAACAACTCGAACAGGAAGGGGCCATCCGCATCAGTCGGAAAAATATGCTCCGCTTTATCGGCCGCACCCTGAACAACAAGAACAGCGTGGTGGAAAACCTGTTCATTTTCGATGGCCCCGACCTGATCTGGGACGACGAATACCTCGACCGGATTCACCGGGGGCTGTCGCGCACATTCGAGTTGCAAAGTCGTTTTAAAGAAGTTGAATACACGTTTAAAGTGATCGAAGATAATCTGGCGGTATTCCGCGAATTGTACCTGCACCGCGAAAGCAGTCAGCTCGAATGGATTATTATCGTTCTGATTTGCATCGAGGTGTTCGACCTCCTGATTACAAAGATATTCTACTCCTGATCAGCGTTTTATAACGATCTCTCCCGGCGCAACACCCGCTGTAAAGGCGCTGATCCGGTCTCCGGCAGCATTGAAAATCACCACTTCGCCTGCCGATGAGAAATCCCTGGCGTCGGCGCAATACAGGTTGCCGTTGTCGGGGTCGCAGGCCAATCCGTAGGCCGCCTGATCGATCCATTTTTCCGGCGCAGCCGGGTAAACTACTTTCCAAATACTTCCTCCTGCACTAAAAAACAGGGATTGTCGATTTGGGCCAGCCACCAGATCGTCGCCGTAAGGCGCCGTTTCGAAACCCGGGGTCCCGTCAAGCGGCCCTACCCAGCCTTTGGGCGAACTGTCGAGAAAAGAAGCCCGGCAATGCGCGTAAGGCAACACCTGGCCGCCAGGCAGTATGTACAAGGCAAGCGATCCCGGGTTTTTTCCGCCCACTAAAATTCTGGAAATCTCAATGCCATCCGCTGGATTGAGCACGGAAATCGTGGAGTCGACCCCGAAACCGCCCGAATTGGCGACATACACCAACCCGTCGGGCAATCGGAGCATCTTGTCCGGCCCCGCCCCGGTAGGAATGGTCTGGATGATTGTATTGGTATTCAGATCAATCTTAGCCACGCTGCCGGTGAGGCCGTCGGCGCCCCACTGGCTGACCAGCGCGGTTTGGTCGTCGAGCGGTAAAAAAAAGCGCGGCAGGGAAAGACCTTCAATGGTATTTTCGAACTTAAACGTTTCAGCGTCAACTACATAGATTTTGTTGGCGCCATTGACCACGATGTAGGCTTTATCGTTGTGAAAAGTCAGCGACTGGACGAACTGTCCCAGCAGGGCGCCGTTGTTTTCCCGCGCAAACACATCGCTCACAACTTCGCCACTTGCGGGATCGTACCAGCTGATGCTGCCAGAGCCGCCGAACGGACCTTCGTTGACGACAAAAATACCGGTACTGTACTTGCCTGGGTCGGGTGGGAGAGGGGTGGCATTGTCGGTACAGGAATAGAAAAAGAGATGAGTTGCCAGCAGGAGCAGGCCCGTGAACATGGATTTGGCTTTCATTTTTGCCACTTTAAAAGGTGAAATGAAAGGCCGAGGGATCAAAAAGACGAATGAGAACCTTGCCGGGTTATGGCCGACTGACCAAAAGCCAGACTGCGCAGCGGCATCTCAACACGCCGGCTTTCACCCGAAGCCCGTTGATATATTGGTCCTGGCAGGTCTTCTGGCTTGTTCCGTCAAAAAGCGCCTTCCCGGTTGCCCAGTGGCTTCGTGCTTTTGATCTAATCGGAATTTACAGCAGCGGGGACTGCCCCGGATTCGCACCGGGTTCCCTTTTCATTCCGCCGGCGGAGGGCGGCGGAAACCAAAACCGTGGCAAAGGTAACTTGTCACCGGGTATCAGTGGCCCGATTTGTTGGCAATCAGTTGGGCTTGTTGAACATGCCGCCGCTGGTGCGTCACCAAATATTCCAGCAGATTGCCCAGCGAATAGCGCCCCGTCCAGGCATGCGCCTTGCGAATGAAAGGTTTGTTCAGGTCGACTTCTCTCGCAATTTGAATGCTTCTGAGCAGTCGTTCGCTGTTGATAATGAACGATTTGACCGGGTCGACACTCAGGTTTTGCGCATTAAAATTGTAACGTTTGGGCGATTTCAGCCATTTCCCGTTGGCTGGATTGGCGCGGCGGATAGCCCTTTTGCCTCTGCCAAAGTACCGCACAGGTTCGTCGGGTGCAGCAGTCCAGCGGCGCGCTTTGGCTTTGTGGATGGCGAGATCAATTGGCGCCAGATAATCGTCGGCGTAAGCATTGAGGTGCGCCAGGCATTCCATAATATTCCAGGCTTCTTTGCCTTTGGGTTTCGAAGGCGCCGGACGAAACAGCAAAGCCTCGGCCGGGAGGGGCGCAATTTGACCGCGAACGGTTTCGAGCAATTCCCGCAATTCCGTTTCCAGGCGATCGAGCAGGGCTTTTTGTGTCATCATGAGTGGGCGGAGGCTCCGGGAATCGGGCGCTGGTGATACTATTGATAAGGAGGGGCAAAAATACGCGCAAGCTTTGCAGGCATCCTACGAAGTGGTTTCAAAATTTTTGGCAAAATTCAGACCTTTGCACCGACATTGATTTTGAACACCCCTCTCTGGTTTGGTGTTTCCAAAATCATTTTTAACCTGCCCATGCGAACGAAGTCTCTCAGACCCGACAAAGTCAACGTCATTACACTCGGCTGTTCCAAAAACCTGGTCGACAGCGAAAATCTCATTACCCAGCTGCGGGCCAATGACTACGAAGTCAATCACGAACGCGACGACGACGATGCCAACATCGTCATTATCAATACCTGCGGTTTTATCGACCTGGCCAAACAGGAGAGTATCGACACCATTCTGGAACACGCGGAATTGAAAAAGGCGGGTCAGATCGACAAATTGTACGTCACCGGTTGCCTTTCACAGCGGTATAAAGACGACCTCGAAGTGGAAATTCCGGAAGTCGACGCGTTCTTCGGCACGCTTGAAATGCCGGCGCTGCTGGCGCGCCTCCAGGCTGACTACCGCCATGAGCTACTCGGCGAACGACAGATCACCACACTTTCACACTACGCCTACCTGAAAATTTCGGAAGGTTGCAACCGCAACTGTTCTTTCTGCGCCATCCCGCTCATGCGCGGCCAGCATGTGAGCCGCCCGGTGGAGGAACTCGTCGCCGAGGCCAAAAACCTCGCTCGCCGCGGAGTCAAAGAACTGCTCCTGATCGCCCAGGAGCTGACCTATTACGGCCTCGATTTGTATAAAAAACGCGAACTCCCCCGCCTTTTGCATGCTCTGGCGGATGTAGAAGGCATCGACTGGATACGTTTGCACTATGCTTATCCGTCCAAGTTTCCGCTCGAAATCCTCGACGTGATGGCCGAACGCCCCGAAATCTGCAACTACCTCGACCTGCCGCTGCAGCACGCCAGCGATCCGGTGCTCGACCTGATGCGGCGCCAGATCAGTCGGGCGGAAACGGAGGATTTGTTGGCCAAAATTCGCGAAAAAGTACCCGGGATTGCCCTGCGCACCACGTTCCTGGTTGGGCACCCCGGTGAAACGGAACGCGATTTCGAACAGTTGCTCGATTTTGTCCGCCAGCAGGAATTCGAACGCGTTGGGGTGTTTCAGTATTCGCACGAAGAAAGCACCCGTGCCTACGAATTGCCCGACGACGTGCCGGCCGAACGCAAAGCCGAACGCGCCCAACGGCTCATGGAGTTGCAACAGGAAATTTCACTTCGGAAAAACGAGGCCAAGGTGGGGCAGGTGTACAAAACCCTTTTTGATCGCAAGGAGGGCAAGTACTTCGTCGGCCGTACGGAGGCCGATTCGCCGGAAGTCGACAACGAGGTGCTGGTGGAAGCGAAGAAAAACTACGTGCGGATCGGCGATTTTGCGCAAATTCGGATCACCAAGGCCGAGGAATTCGACCTCTACGGCGATCTGGCATAAGTTCTTCAATACCAGCCCCAAATGGCTCTCACCAGCATGAAAGCCAGGATCAAGCCAATCAGGATGGCCAAACCCAGCAGCACCAAATGACTGGTAGAGGTTGAGGTCGGGGCGAGATTGTCGATCGCCGCTTCGTCCAGAATTTCCCTGGCGCGCATTGCATCGGCGGGGCGCACGTGCAGCCGGATCAAAATTTGTAAATGCGGTAAAACCGAGCGACTGGTCGTATTGGCCAGAAAACACGGAACCCCCTCCGAGCGCAGGCGCGCGGCGGCGACTTCCGCTTCCAGTACGGAGAAAAATTTGGCAACTACCTCGCCTTCACCTTCTTCCGTGGGAAACTGGCTGCTGTCGAATGCGAAGTTGTCGAGGATATCGTCGTTGTCCGGATGATTCATAGGTCCTGATTAACCGAATTGCCGGCTGCTGTGTTCAACCATGCCGGGGCTTTAAACGACCGAAAGCGGTACCATAGCGCGATCAACGTAATTAGAAACAACAGCCACACCAGTCGCCCCTGGTAACGCGACACAACCGTTGAGAAAGTACTGCAGACAAATGCATTGATCACCAGACTCATCATCACAAAGGCGTACATTCTTCGAACCATCGGGGGCACTTTTTCCCGCCAGCCGGCTGAACTTGCGAGGAGTACACCGACGAACAGACTGAACAGAAAAAACAATTCCTGCCGGGCCGCAGCGCGCATAAAGTCGAGGTATTCGCGAAAATGGTTCTGCCGGGCGATGCTGTAAGTGTAGCGCTCGTAGGGAAACTTCTGCCTGATCGCCTCGTAAGGCATGGTGTTGTCCAGGCTTTCCCGCACGTGTTCCGATTCAAAACGCATGAATTGTACGGCCGTGCCGTTGATTGATTGCACGGCGAAGGTTTTTAAATAGACCGGATCGGAAAAAATATCGCCGATGATCCGGTTGTATTCGTCGCGATTGGCTTCCCAGCCACCGGTTTTGTTGGCGGGGCTTTCCGGGTGCCAAAGCAGATCGTCGGGAATTTGATCCTTAAATTCACAAATGCGGTAGTTTTTGCCTTCCGCGCAAGCTTTGTCGAGGTAGTTTTTTAAAATGCCCAGTTCGTTGAGCCGGGCCATCATAAACATGTGCCGCCCGCCCATGGAGGTAAAACCGCCCCCGTGAATGTATTGCAGGGTGTGGCCGCCCAGCCATCCGGCAAATACAACGCTCAACGCAATCAACCCCGTTTTCCAGGTGATGATCATTCTGTTGGCAGGCAACATCCGCCAGATCAGCGTCAGCACAACCAGTATGCCGGCGCCAACCAGGTTGGAGTTGTGCATAATCAGCGACAAAAAAGCCAGTATACCAAGCGCGATGGCCTTGCGGTTCGATACCGGCGTCAGCAAAATCAAACCCATGGCGCCATAAGCCAGGGGGGTAAAAAGGTCGGGCATCAGGTAGGAAACATACACCGACACGTCGCTGAACAGGGTCAGCACCAGAATAAAGCCGATGAACAGCGCCGGCGTTACTTTTTCCAACAGCGCTTTCATGAACCAGTAGATGAACAGGCTGGTCAGTATCCCCTGCGCGAACATGACCCAGTACGCGCTCTCCATCATGCTGATATGCCGGACAAACAAACCGTAGGCAATCGGACGGTCGATGGGGGCCCGGCCGTCGAATCCGCTGAAAATATAAGCACCGGTGTCGGGATATACGAACGGGTATCCGTTGTGCAAACCCCAGTATGTCAGTATAAATCCGCCCAAAAGAATCCAGGCGATACGTTGGCTTTTCTTTTCCATAAAACAGGTTCCGAGTTAATTTGGTCGCCAAAGAAAGGTATTTCCGACCTGATGACCGAACATTCAGCCCTTGTCGTATTATTGCGACACAAATTTTTTGCTCCAATGATTCAATTTGTCATAGCCGATCCTTCCCATACCGAAACCGTGGCCGCCATGTTGGAAGGCCTTTTTCAGGACGTTGAGCACGACCTCAAAGCCGATGAAATTGCCGAGCGCTTCGAAGAAATCGACAGCGACGAGCGGCACTCGACCGTTCTGGCCTACGACGAAGAAAACGATGAATACGTAGGCCTCATCACCGTAACCGAGTCGCTGGCCCTGTACGCCGGCGGCCGTATCGGCGTCATCAACGAGTTATACGTGGAGCCCGACTATCGCTCCGAAGGCGTGGGCAAAATGTTGCTGGATGCCGTAAAAGACCTGGCCCGCGAACGCGGCTGGGTACGTCTCGAACTGACTACCCCCGGCGATGAATTCGAAAAAACCCTGCGTTTTTATCAGCGCGAAGGCTTTATGCGCATCGGCCCTCGCTTCAAATTCCATGTGGGCGCCGATGACGAGGAGTAAGGCGGAAGGATATTTGATTCACTTCAATCACCTGCTACCTTACACCTGAATGGCATTTTTTCTCTTCATTCCACTCATCTTGTGGGTTGCCTATGCCCTTATGATCATCTGTGCCTGGCAGGCATACGCGCGGTCCAGCAGATCAATGGCTGCATTAGCCAGGATCGGCGCGGTAATTAGTTGTCTTGGACTGATCTGGGATGTCTTCTCCGGCCAGATTTTCCTTTTCCCTTTTAAAACAGCCGCCGTGTGGGCCTGCTGGCAGTTGAGTGCCAGACAAAAACATTCATTTCGCGATGTTTGATTGATCCGGGCACTCTCCCGTCGAATCGAGTGTGCATACAGCGCCTGAAATGCCGTATTTATGCGCCCAAATTCGATTCGACATGCGCCTTTTTTCTTTTCTGCTTCTTTTCTGCCCCCTTTGGCTTTCGGCCCAAAAAGACAAAAAATGGGACGTCAACCAACCCGAGGGCATCGCTTTTTCCGATGTGGAATTTCAGGTCACTGAAGGTACCTGGATGAACCTCGACGTATCGCCCGACGGCAGTACCCTCGCTTTCGACCTGCTCGGCGATATTTACACCATGCCCATCGCCGGTGGCGCCGCTACCTGCCTGCGCAGCGGCATTGCCTGGGAAGTGCAACCGCGTTTTTCACCCGACGGCAATCAAATCCTGTTTACCTCCGATGCCGGCGGTGGCGACAACGTATGGGTTATGAATGCCGATGGCAGCAAAGCCCGGCAGGTGACCAAGGAAAATTTCCGGCTGCTCAACAACGGCGTCTGGGTCGATAATGAGTACATCGTCGCGCGCAAACACTTTACCAGCGGTCGCTCCCTGGGCGCCGGTGAAATGTGGATGTACCACCTTTCCGGCGGCGATGGATTGCAGCTCACCAAGCGCAAAAACGACCAGCAGGACGTCAACGAACCCAGCGTTTCGCCCGACGGCCGTTATGTCTATTTTTCCGAAGACATATACCCCGGTGGTTATTTTCAATACAACAAAGACCCGATGAAACAAATCTTTGTCGTCCGCCGGTACGACCGCCAGGAAGGCAAAATCGAAGAAATTACCGGAGGAGCGGGCAGCGCCTGCCGACCGCAGATCAGTCGCGACGGAAAATGGCTGGCCTTCGTGCGCCGCGTCGATACCAAAACGGTGCTGTTCATCCGCGATCTCGACAATGGTCTCGAGTACCCGCTCTACGACGGCCTCGACAAAGACCAGCAGGAAGCCTGGACGATCTTCGGCACCTATCCGGGTTTTGCCTGGCTCAACGACCGCCCCAGCCGCGCCGGCCAACTGTCGGAAATCGTCATCTGGGCGGGCGGTAAAATCAAACGGATCAGCTACCACTGGAGTAATATCGCCCCCGACGACCGTCATACGGCCGCTGCAACACCACAAGTGAGTGTATCGGAAATCCCTTTTTCCTGCACGGTGAAAACCAAAGTGGCTGAAACCCTGCGCTTTGAAAACAAGGTTTTTGAAGCCGAATACAAAGCGCGCGCCATCCGCCACGCCACTACTTCGCCCGATGGTAAAACACTGGTTTTCAATGCTGCAGGAAAATTGTACCGCAAAGCCTTGCCTGCCGGCGAGGTCGCTCCTTTGCTGACCGGCGTCATTACTTCGCCCGCGGTTGCAAAAGACAAGACGCCCGAACCGGATTATCTGGAATTCGAACCGGCGTTTTCCCGCCAGGGCAACAAACTGGTCTACGTGGGCTGGAATGACCTGCTGGGCGGCGTTTTGTTCCTCGTGGATAACTGGGGGGCAAAAGGTGCGACCGTGCGGAAAGTTACCACGCAGAAAGGAGTGTATCGCACGCCGGATTTCTCTCCCGACGGCACCAAAATCGTGTTCCGACTCAGCGATGGCGACGACGAAACCGGGCCCATGCCGACCCGCAAACCGGGTATCTATGTACTCGATCTGCTCAACCTTTCCGAACCGCCCCGTTTCCTGACGGGCGAAGGCGAAAACCCGCATTTCTCCGCCGACGGCAAACGGATCATCGTGAATACCGGCGGTTATCTGTTCGGCGCACTCGACAAACAACTGTTGTCGTTCGACCTGAACGGTCAGGATAAAAAAGTACTGTTTAAAAGTAAATACGCCAACCAGTGGGCGCTTTCTCCCGACGGCAAATGGCTGGCCTTCGGCGAATTGCACAAAGCCTACGTGTGTGCCATGCCCGCGCCCGGCCAAACGATCGACCTGAGCGCCGACATCAAATCGGTGCCCGCGGCCCAGATCGCCCGCGATGCCGGCTACAACCTCCACTGGAGCGCCGATTCCAAAAAAGTGCATTACACCCTGGGCTCTGAGTATTTCACCATCGACCTGAGCAACCGCTTCAGTTTTCTGCCCGGCGCGCCCGATTCCCTGCCTGGCCGTCCCGAGAGCGGTGTCGAGATTGGTCTGATGCTGCAAAGCGACAAACCCAAAGGACATGTGGTGTTCCAGAATGCGCGCATCATTACTGCCGAGGGCGACAAGGTAATCGAAAACGGCGTTATCCGGGTGATCGACAATACCATCGAGTTTGTGGGCACTGCCGCTGAATTTGAAAACGCCCGCAAGTACAAAACCAGCGATCCGATCAAATACATCGATTGCAAGGGCAAAACCATCATGCCGGGCATGGTCGATGTACACGCGCACAGCGGCAATTTCCGCTACGGCCTCAATCCGCAAAAACAGTGGGAATACTACGCCAACCTGGCATTCGGCGTCACCACCATGCACGACCCTTCGGTCAACTCGGAATCGGCATTTTCCAACGCTGAAATGTTGCGGACCGGCCGAATGGTGGGTCCACGCCTGTTCTCCACCGGCACCATCCTCTATGGCGCTGAAGGCGATTTCAAGGCGCCCATCAACTCGCTCGACGATGCCCGCGCCACCCTGCGCCGTACCAAAGCCTGGGGTGCTTTTTCGGTAAAAAGTTACAACCAGCCCCGCCGCGAACAACGCCAGCAGGTTATTGCTGCCGCCCGCGAACTGAACATGGAAGTCGTGCCGGAAGGCGGATCATTCTTTTACCACAACCTGACTCAGGTGGTCGACGGCCATACGGGCATCGAACACAATCTGCCCGTAGCGCCGATCTACAACGACGTGATCCAGCTTTGGGGCAAAACACGGGCGCACAACACGCCCACGCTCATCGTCTGCTACGGCGCAATGAACGGGGAAACCTATTTTTATCAGAAGTCCGAGGTCTGGAAAAACAAACGTCTGCTGGCTTTTACTCCGCAGCACATTCTGGACGAACGGTCCCGCCACCGCGACATGATTCCCGACGAAGAATACGACAATGGCCACATCCTGGTCAGCCGGCAATTGAAAAAAATGCAGGATAAGGGGATCAATATCAACCTCGGCTCGCACGGCCAATTACAGGGGCTGGGCGCCCACTGGGAACTCTGGATGCTGCAACAAGGCGGCATGAGCAACCTGCAGGCGATCAAATGCGCGACCATCAACGGCGCCCAATACCTGGGTCTCGACAAGGAAATCGGTTCGTTGGCGCCCGGAAAACTCGCCGACCTCGTGGTGCTCGACGCCAACCCGCTCGACGATATCCGCAACACCGAAAAAATCTCGATGGTGATGGTCAACGGTCGCCTCTACGATGCCGCTACCCTCAACGAGATCGGTAATTACGATCACAAACGCGAAAAATTCTGGTTCGAACTGCCTGGCGCCCAAAACACCGGGGCGGGAATGACCCACACGTGCCAGGAAACGAAGTGCGTGTGCGGGCATTAAGGGAATGTTGGGTTTTAGGTGTTGGGTGTTGGCAAAAGGGTTACTTCCGCTCTCTGTAAGTGTCACGAGGCAAAGCCGCGCGCGAGCAGCGGATCATTTTTTCCCGACTCCGAAGCGCTATCCGAGAGCGGAAATACCCCTTTTGCCAAAACCCAACTCCTCAAACCCAACCCCTAAAACTGTCCTCCGCAGCCCGATCCGGCGCCGGCGGTACAGCCGTAGCAGTGCTGGTTGAGGACGATGTCGCGTTGTTCGAGGCGTTCGAGATCGAAGTCGTCGAGGTGGTTTTTGCCTTCGGGCAGGGCCACTTTAAGGTCGAGCATCTGGTTGAAATCACAATCGTAGAGATAGCCGTCCCAGCCCACCGAAATTGTATTGCGGCACATCACCCCCGATACTGCTGCCGGATTGAAGGCGTCGATCAGGGTTTGCATGTAGTTTTCGTACTGACCATGTTCCAGTAAAAAATCAAGAAAGCGGCTGATCGGCATGTTGGTGATGGCGTACAGGTTGTTAAAATCCACGTCGTGTTTGCGTTTGAGCTGGCGTTTGAATTCCAGTTCGAGCGAGCCCTGGCTGCCCGGCAAAAAGACGCCGGTTGGATTGTACACCAAATTGATTTTCAGTCCGGTATCCGGTTTGCCATAGCCAACGGCATTGAGCAGTTGAAGCGCTTTGATCGAATCCTCGAAGACGCCCTCTCCGCGTTGCGCGTCGGTGCGAAGGGCGTTGTAGTGTGGCAGGGAGGAGACGATTTCCACCTGATGCCGGGCAAACCACTCGGGCAGATCGCGGTATTTGGGGTTCGACATGATGATCGTCAGATTACAGCGGTCCATCACGTGTTTGCCCAGCCGGCGGCATTCTTCCACAAACCAGCGAAAATTCGGATTCATTTCCGGCGCCCCACCGGTGATGTCGACAGTGGGAATATCGTAGCGGGACAGGATGTCGAGGCATTTTTCAAAATGCGCCCGGCTCATATTCTCCTGTTTGCGGTCGGGGCCGGCATCCACATGGCAGTGGGCGCAGCTCTGGTTGCAGAGTTTGCCCACATTGACCTGAAAAATTTCAATTCTGGTCGGTTTGAGTCGCCCCTGATCGTAGCCGGCGCTCCTGATCGTGTCCTGAAATAGCGGAAAACGGGCGCTGGTTGCTGCCTGGCCATTCAATACTTTCAGTTGAAAAAAGGTGTCGGATAGTTCGCTGTGTCGTGAGAGGAGCGATTTGCTTCGTTGGTGAACTCCCATAAATAGTTGAAATTTAACCCGTTGCAACCCTTTGGGTTACATGGTCATATCCTTGGCGTGGTTCATCATTTGGGTGGAAAATACCAGGCTGCTTCCTGCGCGTATGGCAGCGGCAACGTGCACGGCTTCCATCATTTGTTCTTCATCCGAGCCTTTTTCCAGGCAGGTTGTCGTATACGCATCGATGCAATAGGGGCATTGAACCGTATGTGCGACAGCCAGGGCAATCAGGGCTTTTTCACGCTCTGTCAGCGCGCCTTCCTTGAATACTTCGCCGTACCAGGCGAAAAACTTGTCGGCCATCGGCTTTTGCCATTCGCCGATATTGCCGAATTTTTTGAGGTCTTCCGGGTCGAAATAACGTTTGTTGGACATGGTTACTTTATTTTTAAAGGATGTACGAGCGTGTTGGTTGGCTCAGATTGGTATTTGGGCAAATAAAATTCAATTTCCAGAAATGGCCGGTCATCTTTACTGCGCAAAACATTTTCAGAACCCGGTAGTTTTAAATTTTATGAAGAAACAAAACTTGCTCGAACTGTCCGCTTTCACTGACGAGGGGCATCTTCAGGGAATTATAGAAATACCCGCCGGAACCAATCACAAGTTTGAATACAACAAACAAACCTTTGAATTCCAGAATGATATGAGGGATGACAAGCCCAGGGTCATCGACTTTTTGCCTTATCCGGTCAATTATGGCTTTATACCGTCGACACGAATGGATCACGCGCGGGGGGGCGACGGCGACCCGCTCGATGTGCTCGTACTGGCGGAATATTTGCCAACGGGCACGGTCATTCCGGTACAACCGATTGGCCTGTTGTTGTTAAAGGATCTGGGGGAGTGGGACAACAAGGTGCTGGCCATACCGGTCGATCCCGGGTTGCGGATTGTGCGTGCGACGAATTGGCAGGAATTTCAGCGGGATTACAGTGCGGCGCGGCATTTGCTGGAGACATTTTTCCTGTACTACGATGGACTGGGTACCATGACGCCTATGGGTTGGGACGACGAACGTGCCGCCCTGGCCGAAGTACGGAAATGGTTGGTCAAGCGTTAAAACCAACCTTTTGTGCTTTGCGCTGTTTTTCTTTGCTTCAAATATGCCTACCTGCTTACGAATGAGTCCTGTTTCCGAAGTCCGGCCGCGAGTTGACCAGTCACCAACCGCGGCGTCGCCTCAATCCTTTCGGCACGCCTTTTTTCGCTCCATTGAAGCCGCCGGCCGCGACTGGGATGCTGCCGCACCGCCCGACAATCTGTTTTTGCAGCGTGCCTATCTTTCGGTACTCGAAAGCCATCCGCCCGAGGGCATGCGTTTCGGTTATCTGGTGTTTTACGGTGATAACGAGCCTGTGGGAGTAGCCGTTTGCCAGATCAAATATTTCAAGGCCGACGATAACATCAATGATGGAGAAAAGGAAAACCCGAACGAACCCTGCTTTTTCAGCGGCCTGGCGAAATGGTTCAAACGCTGGGTGGCAGGCAAGGTAGCGGCCGACATCCTCATTTGCGGCAATATGCTATTGACCGGCGAGCACGGCTTCTGGTTCAATCCACGGAAAGTCGGCGGAGACCAGACCGCTCCATTGCTTCAAAATGCCCTCAACGACGTCATCCGGGCCATGGAACTGGAAGGCGTCAAAATGCCGGTGACATTGGTCAAGGATATTGCACCGTCACAGCAAGCCGAGCAGCAATATCTGGGCGAAAAAGGCTACACCCAATTTTGCATTCAGCCCAATATGGTCATGGATTTGCCTTACTCGGGGTTCGACGACTACCTCGCCGCGATGTCGACGAAATACCGAACCCGCGCCAAAAGAGCTTTTAAAAAGGCTTCCGGGATTGAAAAGAGAGAACTCAGTCTGCTGGATATCCAGCGTGAACTGCCCCGAATTTTCAGTTTGTACTCAGAAATTGCCCGCAATGCGGGGTTCAACATGGTTGACCTGAATGAGTACTATATCCCGGCGCTGAAACGCGATTTGCCCGACCATTTCCGGCTATTCGGGTATTATCTCGACGGCCAACTGATTGCCTTTTTTACCACTTTACAGAATTACGACGAACTGGACGCGCACTACCTCGGGTTCGACAAACACCTCAACCACGATCGGCAATTATACCTGAATATTTTGTACGACATCGTTCGCGCCGGCCTGGAAAACGGCAGTCGGCGGATCGTTTTTGCACGAACGGCGCTGGAAATCAAAAGTTCAGTCGGCGCGGTGGCAGAAGAACTGTTCTGTTATCTGAGGCACCACAACAATCTGGCGAATGTATTTACCGGTCATTTGCTCGATTACCTGAAACCGGTGGAGGAATGGCAGCCGCGGCACCCGTTCAAACACGGGCCGGAAGGGGAAGAGCCTCTCAGCGAATAACGGTGAATTGTTCGACGTCGAGCAGATTCCCTTCTTTTACCCAAAGCAAATAAAGACCGGGCGACGGTTTTTCCAGCAATACGGCGCTGCCTGCATAGTTGGCTTGCGCCACCGAGCCGTCCCACACCACTTTTCCCAACACATCGGTAATCCACCATTGTGCATCGCCCGATGGGTCGAGCGGTTGCTGATTGGCATCCAGATGGCGCACTTCGAACTGGCCGTAATTGGGATTGGGAACCACCTGCAACTGACGAGCCGATGTTTTGGGCTCATCGGCTTTGGCGCCTTCGTCTATCCAGATATAAGCAGTGTTGGTGATTACAACCGAGCCGTCTTCGAGGGTGATAGAAGCATGGTTGGGGATAACCTGGCCGGGGGCGAGAAACGACTTGGGCTGAACGGTAAACAAGACGAACCCGAGCGATCCGGGGTTGTCGGTTGCACTGTCGGGCAGGTTGATGTCGTTGAAATACCATCGGATGACGTCGCCGTCGCCGTCGCGCAGCAGGTCGTATTCGTGGCTGGAAGCGACCATGCTGAACGTCAGGGGATCGAGACGGGGATCCAGCGTGTCGCGCACCACGACTTGCCGGCTGGTATCGTAGCCAATGTTTTGAAATCGGATGAAGTACGTGATGGTCGCCCCTGAATTAATCTCGTCGG
>JADZFP010000390.1 GCA_020849825.1 Saprospiraceae bacterium | reverse complement strand
ATAGTGCTCGGCACCGGACTGGGCAACCTGACCGACGACATCGAGGTGGCGGCCGAAGTGCCCTATACCGGCATCCCGCACTTTGCCCGCAGCACCGTGGAGAGCCACAAGGGCAAACTGGTGTTCGGGCATCTGGGCGCCCACCCCGTGGTAGTCATGGCCGGCCGCTTTCACTATTATGAGGGCTGGACGATGCAACAGGTCACTTTTCCGATCAGGGTGCTCAAATACCTCGGCATAGAGCGCCTGATCCTCACCAATGCCTCTGGTGGCGTCAATCCGCACCTGCGCGCCGGCGACCTTGTGATCGTGCGCGACCACATCAACCTGCTGCCCGAGCACCCGCTGCGCGGCGCCAACGACGAGCGCCTGGGGCCGCGTTTCCCCGACATGCTGCATACTTACGACACCGAACTGCGCGCCCGCGCCCTGGCTATCGCCCACCGGCACAACATCCGCGCTCGCGAAGGCGTGTATTCCGCCCTGCAGGGCCCCAACCTCGAAACACCCGCCGAATATGAAATGCTGCACCGCCTCGGTAGCGACTGTACCGGCATGTCGTCGGTGCCCGAAGTGCTGGTAGCCCGGCACATGGATTTGCCCGTGCTGATGATCTCCGTGGTAGCCAATATGGCCTATCCGCCCTCGGCCATCCGCGAAACCTCGGTGGAAGACGTGATCGCCGCTGCTTCCGGCGCCGAACCGGGCATGCGCCTCATCATCCAAAAACTCCTCAATCAGGAAGATTAATTCATCATTTATCACTCATCATTTCCACCGATGCTTGTTTCCGCTATCGTCGCCGTCGCCCACCACAATGTCATCGGTCAAGGCAACCAGATACCCTGGTATTTGCCGGCCGACCTGGCTTGGTTCAAACGCACCACGCTGGGCCACTACGTCCTCATGGGGCGCAATTCGTTTCGAAGCATCGGCCGGCCATTGCCCAAACGCACCAATGTGGTGATCACCCGCGACCCGTTTTTTACGGCCGAGGGTGTGCTGGTAGCGCATTCGATCCGGGAGGCGCTGGAACTGGCCTACGAAGCCGGCGAAACCGAAGCGTTCATCATCGGCGGCGGTGAAATTTACCAGCAAAGCATGGAATTTTGGGATCGGGTATACCTCACCGAGGTGGATGCGAATGTGGAAGGAGACACGTTTTTCCCGGCGCTCGACCCCGAAGTATGGCAGGAAAACTGGCGGGAAGCCCACGCCCCCGACGAGAAGAATGAATACGCTTATACCTTCCGCATTCTGGAGCGAAAGCCCGACGACCTGTACACAAAAATTTGATTTTCAATAAAATAACAAGGCTGCGCCGGCCCTAAAATTTTTCCGCTTCGACAGGCACACGAAGAAACCGGCTTTTTTTTATACTTTTGCAACCGATTTTGTAAAACAAACGGTTTTGCAAGGTCCCCTTGACGGGATTGATCACTCTTAAGTCTGGTTCAGAAATAAATGGAAAAGAAGCGCTTGCTTATCGTCACCCAGGAGATGGAGCCCTATACCGAAGGCAACGATATTTCTGCTCTGGTGGCGAAACTCCCAAAATTTTTTCAGGATAGCGGGTACGAATTGCGGATTTTGATGCCCCGTTACGGCACCGTGAACGAACGCCGCCACCGCCTGCACGAAGTTGTGCGACTCTCCGGGATGAATATTATTGTCGACGACGACGATTACCCGCTGATCATCAAAGTCGCCTCTTTGCCCAACTCCCGGCTCCAGGTCTATTTTCTGGATAATGAAGATTTTTTCAAACGCAAATTCGTGTTTGAAGATTCCGACGGCTCCGCTTTCGACGACAACGTGGACCGCGCCGTGTTCTTCTGCAAAGGCGCGATCGAAACCGTAAAAAAATTCGGCTGGTCGCCCGATGTCGTCATGTGCCACGGCTGGATGACAAGCCTGATCCCCTTCTACCTGAAAACAGCATACAAAACGGAGCCGTTGTTCTCCCAATCACAGGTGGTGTACAACGTGTACAACACCCCGCACGAGCGCCTCGGCGCCGAGCGCTTTTTCCAAAAAGCAGCCATCAATAATTTGTCGCTGGGCGATCTCGAACCCTTCCGCGACGGCGACGGGCTTTCGATGCACAAAGGCGCCGCCGCTTTTGCCGATGCACTCATCGTAGGCAGCGCGGAGATCGAGCCAAACGTTGATTACCTGTCCATAGCACAGGACAAACCGGTGCTCCCCTTCAAAAACGAGGACGAAATGCTGCAGGCTTACCTGGAATTTTTCCGTACCCTCACCGAAGCGGAAGTATCCCAGTGATTATAAGGGGTTTATAAGGTTGATAAGGGTTTATAAGGTTGATAAAAGGAGGGCGGGTGCTCTCGGTTTATTTTCCTTTATCAACCTTATCAACCCTTTCAACCTCATAAACTTTGCCACCATCATGCTCAGAATTTTCACAGCCGGCCTCCTTGGCGCCGCGCTCCTTGCTGCCTGCAACAAACCTTCGCCGTTTGGCGCCGACCTGCTCGACGACCAACTGGCCGATTATGCATTTACGGACACCTTGACTGTCAATTATACCGTCATTCGGGAAGACAGCATCCTTACCTCCGACCGTTCCTTTACCGCCGATTATTTCCTCTGCGGTCAACTCAACGACCCCAGCTTCGGTGTCTCGCGCTCCGATATTTATTCCCTGCTGCAACTCGACAACCTCAATCCGGGCTTTAAAGCCACCGATGTACTCGACTCCGTCGAACTTATCCTGCGCTACGATGCGCCGGGTATTTACGGCGATACCAGTCAGCCGGTCAATCTGCGGATCTACCGCCTGAGCGATCAGCTGCGCTGGGATGAAGACTATTACTCCAACGAATCGCTCGCCGCCGCCGAAGAACTCGGCTCGCTCGACTTCCTGCCCCGCCCCACCACTCTGGTCAACAACCCATTCGATACAACTTCCGACGCAACCAAGTATACTTACATCAAAGTGCCGCTCAACCAGGCTTTCGGCCAAATGCTGATGGGCATGGACAGCCTGAAACTCAGCAACGACACCTTGTTCTGGGATGAATTGAACGGCCTGAAAATCAGCGTCTCCTCGCCTTCGCAACCCGGCGTCATGCTGGCCTTCGACCTCAACAACAGCCTCAGCCGCATCCGGCTGCACTACACCCGCGATACCAACCACCTGAGTTTCGATTACTTCTTCGCCGCCAATAAATTCATGCAATTCCAGCATGATTACAACGGCGCCCCGGCCGGACAACAAATCAACCAACTCAACCCGGACTACCTCTACCTGCAAGGCATGGGCGGCCTCAAACTGAAAGTAGAAGTGCCCTATGCCGACCGCTTCGAAGACATCGCGGTCAACAAAGCCGAACTGGTTTTCTCCGTCGCCAACCCCAACAACGACCCCGGCGCCCTGCTCCCGGCCGACCAGTTGGTCAGCACCGAATCGCGCGGCGATACGACATTTGTACTGACCAGCGACGTACTTTTCTCCCTCGGCATCACACTTTCGGGCGGCTTCGCAGCATTCGGCGGTACGCCGGAAATCGAAATCCTGAACAATACCGCCGTCAACCGATACCGGCTCACGGCCACCCAGCGTTTTCAGGATATGGTCGACGACACCAGCGGCGACGTCAAAAACCGGACCTTTTACATCAACGTTTACCCCCAGCGCGGCTCCGCCATGCGAACCATTCTGCATGGCCCCGGCAGCACAAGCTATCCGGCCAAACTGGAATTGAAATACACAAGAATTAAATGAAATCAGGGTTGATGGAAAAGGTTGATGGAAAAAGTTGATAAGGTTTATAGACCCCAATAAACCCTATGAATCTTATCAACCTTATCAACCTTATCAACTTTTTCCATCAACCTTATAAACCTTTTTTATCAACCTTTATCATCATCAACAATGTGCGGAATAGTCGCCTACATCGGCGCCAAAAAAGCCTACCCGGTACTGATCACGGGGCTGCAACGACTGGAATACCGCGGTTACGACAGCGCCGGTATTGCCCTGCAAAACGGCCATCTGAACGTCTATAAGAAAAAAGGCAAGGTCGCCGACCTGGTAGAATTTACCCGCGATAAAGACATCAGCGGCCATATAGGCATGGGCCATACCCGCTGGGCTACCCACGGAAAGCCCGACGACATCAATGCCCACCCGCACCGCAGCGGCAACGGGCGTCTGGTGCTGATTCACAACGGCATTATCGAAAACTACGCCGTGCTCAAAAGCGCCCTGCTCAAACACGGGCACACCTTCACCAGCGAAACGGATACCGAAGTGCTCGTTCACCTCATCGAAGAGGTGCAGCGCCGCGAAAACCTGCCGCTGGAAGAAGCCGTCCGCCAGGCCCTGACGCAGGTGCACGGCGCTTACGCTATCGTGGTGATGGACCGCGAAGATCCGGGCAAACTCGTCGCCGCGCGCAAATCGAGCCCCCTCGTGATCGGCATCGGCAAATCCGAATACCTGATCGCCTCCGACGCCACCCCGATCGTCGAACACACCAAAAACGTCGTGTACCTCAACGACGAGGAAGTCGCCACCATCACCATGGCCGACGGGCTCGTCGTCAAGACCCTGCGCAATGAAGTAATGACCCCCACCGCCCACGAGATCGAACTCGAGATCGAACAGCTGGAAAAGGGCGGCTACGACTACTTCATGCTCAAGGAAATCTTCGAGCAGCCCACGACCATCGCCGAGTGTATGCGCGGCCGCCTCAACGCCGATGAAGGCTGGGTGCGACTGGGCGGCATGGTAGAGTATCAGAAACGCATGATCAACGCCCAGCGCATGATTATCCTGGGCTGCGGCACCTCCTGGCACGCCGGCATGATCGCCGAATACCTCTTCGAAGAACTGGCCCGCCTGCCCGTCGAGGTCGAATACGCCTCCGAATTCCGTTACCGCGACCCGGTCGTGCGCGACCACGACGTGGTGCTGGCCATCTCCCAGTCGGGCGAAACCGCCGACACCTTCGCCGCCCTCGAACTGGCCAAAGCCCGCGGCGCCCTCACCTACGGCATCGTCAACGTCGTAGGCTCCTCCATCGCGCGCCTCACACACAGCGGTTCGTATATTCACGTCGGTCCGGAGATCGGCGTGGCGTCCACCAAAGCGTTCACCGGCCAGGTCACCATGCTCACCATGATGGCCCTGCTGCTGGGGTACGAACGCGGCTTTTTGCCCAAATCACAGTACCAGAAACTGGTGCAGGAACTGGCTCTCATCCCCGGAAAAGTCGAACGCCTGCTCGAAACCTGCCACGAACAGGTCAAATACATCGCCGGCGAATTCAAGGACGCGGAGAATGCCCTGTACCTCGGGCGGGGGTATAATTTCCCCGTCGCGCTCGAAGGCGCCCTGAAACTCAAGGAACTCTCCTACATTCACGCCGAAGGTTACCCGGCCGCCGAAATGAAACACGGCCCCATCGCCCTGATCGACGAGAATATGCCCGTGTTCGTGATCGCCACCAACCGGGGCGCCTACGACAAAATCGTATCCAATATTCAGGAGGTCAAAGCCCGCAAAGGCGTGGTGACAGCCGTCGTCAATGAAGGCGACGAAACCATCAAAAAACTGGCCGACTATACCATCGAAATACCCGAAACCGAAGATTGTTTTTCACCGCTGCTCTCGGTCATTCCGCTCCAGTTGCTGGCCTACCACATCGCCGTCCTGCGCGGCTGCGACGT
>JADZFP010000389.1 GCA_020849825.1 Saprospiraceae bacterium | reverse complement strand
TTTGGGTTGTTCGTATTCGATGTCATGGACATGGCCGATCATGTAGGGATCTTCCGTTTCCATGTCGTCGAGATGGAAGCGTTTGCGGCCCTGGAGGATGGCGGTGGTGGAGCCGTCGGGCATTTTGAGCAATTTCAAAATGCGGGCAATGGTGCCGATCCGGTACAGGTCGCGCGCGCTGGGGTTTTCGATTTTGACGTCTTTTTGCGACAAAACCCCTACGAGACGGTTCGATTCGTAAGCTTTTTGCACCGCGCGGATGCTTTTGTCGCGGCCAATGGTGATCGGCGTTACGATGCCGGGAAACAGCACGGTATTTTTCAAAGGCAGGATGGGCAATTTGTCGGGAAATACTTCGCCTGCCTTGGCTTCGTCTTCTTCTTCCAGGGAAAAAAGCGGTACGAAATCGGGCTCGTCTTCCGATTCCGGTGTCATGATCCAATTTTCAAACATGCTCATACGTCACAAAAGGGTATATGGATTAAGCGAGGGGTGGATGGTCGCAAACATTCAAATTTTTTACAGAATAGACCAGGGTAAATGTGCAGGATTGTCATCCTGGCAGCAAAAAATTACTCCGGGGCGAATCAAAAGGGCAGTCAAATTGCTTGCCAGCTCCCATAAGACACGTGTTTTGTCAGAAAAGCGGCACGTCGAGCGACAAAACGACAGGTGCTCATCGTTTCGCGGCGCGCGTTGATCCGAAAAAGTAGTCGTTTTTGGGCCAAACCCGACTTTTGGTGACAAATCGCACAACAAGCATGACCCTTTTCCTCCCCGATCCGTTGGTTCGGCTGATTGAAAACCTCAAAAGACGCCGGATAATTCAGGTGTTTGCCATTTTTTTACGTTACCTGATCGGCAGCGCCTTCATTTTTGCCGGCCTGCCGAAGGTGTTGGGCCAGCGGTTCACGAGCATGCCGGTCGAAACGCCCGTAGGTTTTTATTTCGAAGCCATGTACCAGACCGGCTTTTACTGGAATTTTCTGGGCTGGGGGCAGGTCGTCGCGGCCTTGTTGCTCATGACGCAGCGTTTTGCCACCCTGGGCGCCGTGATGTTTTATCCTGTCATGATCAATATCTGGCTGGTGACCTGGTCGATCGGGTTCAAAGGCACGCCCACGGTGACTTTTCTGATGTTTTTGGCCAATACCTGGCTCTTGTTGTGGGACTACCGCAAGTTCGCCCCTCTGTTTCAGCAGGAAAGCCGCCTGCAATTGCCGCCATCGGACTTCGACGACGGCTTTATGCGCAAACCCGTCTGGGCAATACTGGGTCTCGGGCTGGCGCTTTGTTCGGCCCTGATCCGGCTCGATTTTGCCCATGCAGGCTGGTACCTTGCCGGCGGCTTCCTCACGGCGCTGGGTTTTCTCGTATATGGAATGGTTATAAAAATACCGTCAAAAGCCTGAGCCGCCTGCTCCATCCCCTAATTTTGCGGCGTATTGAAACTGAATTGATCATGACCGAACCTCTGCTCACCGATCTTTCCGCCCTCCGGCGGAGTTATGCCCTGGAAACCCTCTCGGAAAAAGACGTACGGCACGACCCGATTGCCCAGTTCGATTACTGGTTTCGGGAGGCACTCAACAGCCAGTTGCTCGAACCCAATGCCATGACCCTGGCGACCGTCGATGCCCAGGGGCAGCCCAGTGCCCGCATTGTATTGCTCAAAAGCTTTGACCAACAGGGGTTTGTGTTTTACACCAATTATGAAAGCCGCAAAGGCGAAGACCTGGCGGCCCGGCCCCGCGCGGCGCTTTTGTTTGCCTGGCTCGAACTGGAGCGGCAAATCCGCATCGAAGGCAGCGTGGAAAAAGTGAGCGAGGCCGAATCGCTGGAATATTTTCAAAGCCGTCCCTTCGGCAGCCAGATCGGCGCCTGGGCCAGTCCGCAAAGCCGACCGATCTCGGGCCGCGAAGTACTCGAAAACGCCGTGGCCACCCTGCAAAAAGAATACGCCGACGTGCCGGCGCTGCCCCTGCCGCCTTTCTGGGGCGGCTACCGCGTTCGCCCGGAACGTATGGAGTTCTGGCAGGGCCGCGAAAACCGCCTACACGACCGCATCCGTTATACCCGCTCCGGCGGGCACTGGACGATAGAGCGGCTGGCGCCCTGAGCGCTTGGGCGCTATGTGACTCAAAAACATGCTTTTATATCCGCTTTGCATTCAACTTATCCCGCCTCTGCAGCGTTTTTTAGAGATCGCTTCCGGCAGAATAAACGGCGGCAGCAGGCAGTGAAAATATCAGCGGACATAAGACAACTTTACAAACCCGTTCAACCGACCGTCAAACAATCGGCAGAGGGCGTAAGCTATCTGGAAATTCTGCCCGCCGCAGGACTTCAGGATATCATCTATTGTTACTGGCAACTCAAAACAAGTCGGCCGCTTTCAGACCCTTTTATTTATCGCGTCGTCGCGGACGGCTGCATCGACATATTTTTCGAGCTCAACAATCCACAGGACAATTTCGTGATGGGATTTTGCAAAAAATTCACTGAATTTCCGCTGGATAATTCGTTTCACTATGTCGGCATTCGTTTTTTGCCAACCATGTTTCCGCAAATTTTTAAAATAAATGCCACTGAACTAAGCGACCGCTTTGAAAACCTGATCAATGTCGTTCCGAATACCGCTGTTTTTATTGCAGATCATTTTCACTCCTATTTAACGATCGAAGAAATAAAAACAACCCTCGACAATTACTTCCTAAATCTTCTTTCCCATACGATTTTCGACAACGACAACAGGCTTTACGAGGCAATACAAATAATTCTGAAAGCGTCCGGAGTCGTCGACATCGAACAGGATTTGAATACAGGAATAAGTCAAAGACAACTACGCAGACTGTTTGAGTTTTATATTGGAGACACTGCTAAAACGTTTGCAAAAATCGTGCGTTTCCAAAACATCCTGAGAGCCAAACCTTCATCTCAAAGCTTGCGACAAAATAAACTCTTCTTCGATGCAGGCTACTACGACCAGGCTCATTTTATCAAGGAGTTCAAGAATTTCTACGGCGTAACGCCCGGCAAAGCTTTCGGCAGATAATTTCGTCCGTTTTTTACAATGTTGGCAGACCAGCGTGCTGGAATTTTGTGTCGTTATTCAAACAGACAAACGATGAAACGATTACTCACAATTCTATCGGCAATTTGCCTGACGGCAACGCTCGTCGCACAAACAAATCCAACAATTAAAAATCAGACCAAAATGAAATTAAACGCTGGCATCTTGACTACAAAATTGGCGGAAAGCAAAGCCTTTTATACCAACTATCTGGGCTTCGGGGTTACGTTTGAAAACGAATTCTACCTTTTAATGCACACTCCTAACCAAGAGGCAGAAATCAGTTTTTTACTGCCTAACCACCCAAGCCAACAGCCGTTTTTCCACAAGCCGTTTCTCGGCCAGGGCATGTATCTGACCATCGAGGTTGATGACGTGGACAGCTTTTACACCGAACTCAAAAAGAAAAACGTGCCGATAAAAATTGATATCCGGGATGAACCCTGGGGCGACAGGCACTTTGCAATTGAAGACCCGAACGGCATCGGGATTGACATCGTAAAGTATTCACCTCCCCAGGGCAAATAAATAGCAGGTTTCAATTGGGGGATGAGCCGAAACTGAATTAATGCTTTTCTATTTGCTATACTATGCCAGGTATGACGTGAAACTACTCGGAGTGAATTATCACTATGTTGGGCGAGCGATATAAAGCATCCCGTTCGCCGAATTCGCCGACTCATAGTCCCGAAACCGGCACTCATCCATTTTATTTTGGCTGCGGGCCCGGGCTCGAAGCACTTTTGTCCGGTCAAAAAAACAAACCGGCAAAAGTTATGAAACGAAAACACGATTACCCCGGCAGAATCGCCGCAATGTTCCTTTGGCTCGCGGTGTACCTGGGGTTTGCCCACGGCGCGTATGCGCAAAACCTGCGGCTTGCCTATTTCGGCGAAACCCTGACGCACTACGGCCTGCGCGGCGGCATGGAGTACACGCTCCATCACACCGAAAAAAGCAAATCCAGTGGCCGAATCTCCACCAACGACCTGTATTTCGGCCTCACACTGACGCTTTATCGCCATCCGCACAACCACGTCGGACTGATACTCGCACCCGAACTGGGTTGGCGGCATACCGGCAAGAGAGGCGGCATCGTGCAGGCTGCCTTGTCGCCCGGGCTGTTTCGCTCCTTTTACGAAGGCGCTACCTGGCGTACCGACGGCGACAACCGGTTCGAGCGCGTGCCGCTGGCCGGCCAATGGGGCTTTTTGCCGGGCGTCTCCGTCGGTTATGGCCATCGCCTGGGCAAAGCGCCCGACGCGCCTTATTCCTGGTACCTCAATCTGCATTACCTGCGGCAATACCCCTACAACCGATCCTATCTGCATCGCCCCGCCATAGAACTGGGCATCATCAAACAAACCAGATAACGCCTTTTTGCCATGAAATTCCCTGCTTTGCTATTGCTGGCGGCCGCGGCCCTTGCCTTTCTGCCGGCCTGCACCAAAACCACCCCTTACGTATCCGACGACCTGCGCCTGCGCCACAAAGGCGCCGATATGCCCATTTGGGTGCGCGGCAATATGGAAGAGGAAGACCGAAAAATCGTGCTGTTCCTGCACGGCGGACCGGGAGAGTGCGCCATGTGTCTGCGCGAATATTTCGCCGCCGTGGAAGAAGAAGTTGCCGTGGCCTATTGGGACCAACGCATCGCCGGCTCCGCTTCGGGCAATGCCGATCCCGCCACCCTCACGTATCCGCAGTTTGCCGAAGATCTGCGCATGGTGGTGCTTTTGCTGAAACAACAGTACCCCGATGCAAAAATTTACCTGCTTGGCCACAGCTTCGGCGTGGAAATGGCCTGGCAATTCCTGACCACCCCCGGCAATCAGGACCTGGTCGGCGGCTTCATCGCGCTCAACGGCACGTATTCCACCTACGACTGGCTGAATACCGTACAGCAATGGGTGATCGAACAGGCCCTGGCCCAGAACGACGCCGAAGCCTTGCAATACATGCAGAACATCCAGCTCCGTCCCGACAACATGGCCTCGGTCGTGCAATGGGGCGAATGGTACTCCCGCATGTTTCGGCTGGGCGCCAACCCGGTTTGGCCCAGCGACGACAAGGCGTACGCCTTCAAACTGTGGTTTGCCACCCCGCATTCCAAATTCAGCCAGATCACCAACGTCGCCCGTTACGACGACTATTACAGCCGCGAAATCTTCACCTTCAACCGGCGCGCGCTGCTGAAAGACGTACACATCCCGGTGGCCCTGTTCTGGGGCGCCAAAGACGGCATCATGCCCATCGCGCATGCCTACGAAACCCGCGAACTGCTCAGCACACCCACGGAAATCGTTCGGTTCGAACAATCGTGGCACACGGCGTTTTACACGGAGCCGGATCTGTTTGCCCGCGAACTGCTCCGGTTTGTCGGGGAACACTAAGCTCGGGGCTTCCGGCAAAGCCATGTTTCACTATTGTATACATGGGGTCTTGCGAGATTCGTTTTTTATGTGATATATTTGGTTTGAAAACAGGCATCTGCCAAATGAAATCCGCACCCGCCAGTTGATCTGCCGCCCAATACGCCTCGGTTTGAGGGGTATTGGGCGGCAGGGTTATTGGGAGATAAATACAGGGAACCACTGATGGGGATATGCATTATGGGGTAAGTGCTGATTGGGTACTTATCTAACAATTCGGGTTGGGGTTAATTGCTTGTTGCGTGCAACTAATAGTTCAATACAAAGACAAACTGAAATGCAACCCTCTTCCTTCCCAAACCGCAACCCAAGCAGAGAAGAGTTAATATCACTCAGGTTGAAAAAAATCCGTATTTTTGAAAAAAAATAGCATTATGCTATCAAAACAGCACATAAAAGATCAGATTTCATCTAACCGGTCGCTTATTCGCCAACATGGAATCAGCAAAATAGGCTTGTTCGGCTCTTACACCAGACAGGAACAAAATAAGGGGAGCGACATAGATATCCTCATTGATTTTCAAGAGGATAAAGAAACCTTTGACAACTTCATGGCTGTTTGTGACCTTTTGGATAAAATTTTCAAAGGTTACAAGGTGGAAGTTGTGACAACAGGCGGTTTAAGTCCCTATATAGGCCCCCATATTCTAAATGACGTTGAGTATGTCCAAATTTCCAATTGAGTACCTCAGACATATTTATGACGAGTGTGAATTTATCAATAACAGCATATCGCCAGATATGACTAAAGACGATTTGATAGACAATGAGGTATTAAAACGGGCAATAGTTCGTAGCCTGGAAATTATCGGCGAAGCAACCAAAAAGATTCCAGCAGATGTGAAATCTCAATGGAGTGATATTCCTTGGCGAAATATTGCCGGCATGAGAGACAAACTTATCCACGACTACATTGGGATAAACTATGCGATCGTATGGGATGTGGTCAAAAATAAAATACCTGAAATCACACCAATTATTGCGCAAATAATTAAAAGCGAGTCAACTACCTGATATATAGATATTACGCCCTACCCAGCAACCTTACCCTCGCAATAACCCTCCCCCCATCTTGAAAAACGCCCTCCTCCTCTCCACCCTCGCCCTTTTCCTCCTCGTGAACCTCCGTCACTTTTGGGAAGCGGAAACGGGCGCCCTGGCAGTTCCGGTCTTTATCGTGCTGGCATTGGCGTATTTCGTCCTGGCGGTCTTTTGCGGCGTCCGGCTGCTCAGGGGATTTCGGGACGGCTTTTCGGATAAAAACAATACCCGGACAAGCGTCGTCCTGCTGCTTTTATTGGCATTGATCGGGTGGAAACCGGGCGGACTAATCGATTTCGAACAATGGGACGGCGAAGATTTGTTGATCGCGCAAAGAGAAGGCGACGCCAATTGTCTGACAACCCTCAAATTAAAAGCCGACCATACCTTCCGGGAAAAAATCGCCTGCTTCGGGATAAAAGAAACAAACGGCAGGTACGAGATCCGGAACGACACCATTTTCTTCCCGGCGCCCGACAGCGGGAGAGGGAGAGCGCAGGAATATTATGCGTTCGCGGTGATCAAAAAATCGAATTACAGCGACAAAGACGCATTGTTCAGGTATCGAAACGAAACGGATACCGCCGGGGCCGAACTGTGGATCGTCAAAAACGAAATCCTGAAATGAAACTGCCAGACAATCCTGTTTCCAGAACGTGCTGACAATCCGAACGACATTTTTGATGCTGGCGCTGAGCATCTTGTCCTGCCCGCGCAGCCAGGCCCAGGTTGAAAAAATATTTGTGGACCAAAACCGCCTGTTCCGCGCCGAACGGATACACGGCCGGTGGATAACGCTCCACGTCGCCGGGAAGGATACCGGGGATACAGCCAGCATCCGGCTGGAAGTGTTCAATACCGGAAAGTACGACTACCATCCCCTCGCCTGGCACATGGTCGATTCTTTCCTGTATGCCGTCGAACTGCGTCGGGCCGACGATCTGTTTGTCAGGGCAAGCCTGATCCGCTACACCATCCCACTGACGGGAGCCCTCGATTTACGCAGGATCTCGCAGTCGATGACGTATTTCAACTATGCCCAGGTACTGGACAAACACCTTTTTTCCGTCTCGGAAAGGTGTCGGAACCCGGACAAGCAGGTCGTGTATTTCGACTTTACCATCGACCGGGAGGGCGTAATGACCATCGGTATACTGGAAACCGACCAACAACTGTTGTACCTCTATTCGAAACCGATCGCCCTGTACGAACAGGAGGCTGCGGACAAGATACCCGTGTTTCAGAGAGCCGGCACCTGGGAAGCCGTGGATACCTTTTCCACACAAATGGCCGCGCCGTTCGTATTGATCAGGGAAAACGGACGCTATTACGTCATAGACAACAATGGACGCCTTTACGCGGCAAAAGACAAGACATTGACTGAACTGAAAATACAAGTGTCCCCGCTTGCGCTTGTTTTCGACCGGCAATTCGACCGGAAGGTCGAATATGTGGCGCCCGGGGCGGTCGGGAGCCTGAAACTTGTCCGTCAAACAAGCCGGCGGTTTCTATTCCGGCAGCAAAAACGAGGGCGTTTTTGATCCGGCGGAACAACCCTTCACGACATGTTCTGAAAAACCGGTCGACAAATGAAGCGCCGCGCCGCGCTCTTCTCCTTTATGGGTCGCTGCCTCCCGCTCTCCGGGGCGGAAAAGCAAACTTTCGCGCCCGAATCATTTGCACAAATAGACCGCAGATGGCCGAATTATTGTCTGTTTGAGTCTGGGTTTCACGTGGGCTTTAAATTTTAATAGGGTAGAGACAGTCGGCAAAACAATATCCCGCCCTGCCCAAAATCCCCGTCCCGCATGACTTTTCTCACCCCTTTGCACTACCTTGGCTGCCGACCTTCGTATTCGAAAACCCCGTCTTTGATTTTTCATTCTAAAAAACAACTGCGATGTTTGAGCCAGCCAAAACAGCTTTTCAAATGACAGCCAATACCGAACTGACCAATTGGGTCGATCTCATGGCCCAGCATTTTCAGCCCAAAAACGTGCACTGGTGCAACGGCTCCCAGGAGGAGTACGACCACCTCTGTCAACTGCTGGTCGACAAGGGCACGTTTATCAAACTCAACCCCGAAAAACGGCCCAACAGCTTCGCCTGTTTCAGCGATCCGAGCGACGTAGCCCGCGTCGAAGACCGCACCTTCATCTGCAGCCGCCGCAAGGAGGATGCCGGCCCTACCAACAACTGGATGGACCCGAAAGATATGAAAACCCTGCTCGAAGACCTCACCAAAGGCTGCATGAGCGGCCGCACCATGTACGTGATTCCCTTCTGCATGGGTCCGGTGGGCTCCAAACTCTCTCGCTACGGCATCCAGATCACCGACTCCGAATACGTGGTGATCAACATGAAGATTATGACCCGTATGGGTAGCGAGGTCATGTCTTACCTCGACGAAGACACGGTCAAATGCGTACACACCCTCGGCGCCCCGCTGCAAGCGGGCCAGGAAGACGTCAAATGGCCCTGCAACCCGACGGTCAAATACATCAGCCACTTCCCCGAAGACCGCCTCATCATCTCCTACGGCAGCGGTTACGGCGGCAATGCCCTGTTGGGTAAAAAATGCTTCGCCCTGCGCATCGCCAGCGTCATGGGCCGCGACGAAGGCTGGCTTGCCGAACACATGCTGATCCTGGGCGTCGAATCGCCCCAGCAGGAGAAGAATTACATCGCCGCCGCCTTCCCCAGCGCCTGCGGCAAAACGAACTTCGCCATGCTGATCCCGCCCAAGGAAATGGACGGCTGGAAAGTGACCACCGTGGGCGACGATATCGCCTGGATTCACAAGGGTGACGACGGCCGCCTCTACGCCATCAACCCCGAAGCGGGTTACTTCGGCGTGGCGCCGGGCACCAACGAAAAAACCAACCCGAACGCCATGGCCAGCATCCGGGCCAATACCATCTTCACCAACGTGGGCGTCACCCCCGACGGCGACGTGTGGTGGGAAGGCATGAGCAAGGAAGTCCCCGCCGGCGTAATCGGCTGGAACGGCTTGCCCTGGGACAAAGAGAGCGGCAAACCCGTGGCGCACCCCAACGCCCGCTTCACTGCCCCGGCTTACCAGAACCCGGTGATCGATTCCGACTGGAACAACCCGCACGGCGTGCCCATCACAGCATTCGTTTTCGGCGGACGCCGCAGCAGCGCCGTGCCGCTGGTGTACCAGTCGTTCAACTGGAACTTCGGCGTGTACCTGGCTGCTACCATGGGCAGTGAAATGACCGCCGCCGCTTTCGGCGAACTGGGCAAAGTACGCCGCGACCCATTCGCCATGTTGCCCTTCCTGGGCTACCACATGGGCGACTACTTCAACCACTGGCTGCAATTCGGCCGCGACCTGCCCAATGCCCCGCGCATTTTCGGCGTCAACTGGTTCCGCAAAAACGCCAACGGCGATTTCGCCTGGCCGGGCTTCGGCGACAATATGCGCGTGCTGAAATGGATCGTGCAACGCAGCAAAGGCCGCGCCAGCGCCGTGGAATGCCCCATCGGCTGGCGCCCGCGCTTCCGCGACATGGACTGGACCGGCATGGACGATTTCACCCGCGACGAATTCAACGAACTCATGCACATCGACCGCGAACTCTGGAAACAGGAACTCCTGGGCCACGAAGAACTCTTCGAAAAAGCCTACGACCGCCTGCCGAAGGAATTCTTCTTTATGCGCGAACTACTGCTCTCCGCCCTCTGGCGCTCGCCGGAAAAATGGAGCCTCGCTCCGGAAAGAGCGTGAGGACTGAGGAATGAGAAATAATAAATGAGAAATAATGATGGCCCTGCCGGTTGTTGCCGGCAGGGCCAATTTTTTTGTTTGGGGTCAGATACACATCAAATACCCGGTGAGAAAATCTCAAACATGCTCTTTTTGTTTGAAAACATACGCCGCGCCTGAATAGGCGGCGATGTTGTTTTCCATAAACAGCCATACCCGAGCGCGGGGATTTCGGAGAAATCCTGCATTTGTAGGCACTTATTGTTTGAAAACATACGCCGCGCCTGAATAGGCGGCGATGTTGTTTTCCATAAACAGCCATACCCGAGCGCGGGGATTTCGGAGAAATCCTGCATTTGTAGGCACTTA
>JADZFP010000388.1 GCA_020849825.1 Saprospiraceae bacterium | reverse complement strand
TTTTCCAGCACTTTCAGGTTGCCGTAGCGCTTGGTCACGTGTTCGCCTTTGGCCACGACCTCGCCCGAGCGGGGCGGTTCGGGGAAGCGCAGGTTCATGACGGCCGTATCGACGTCGTCGATTTCGATGCGCTCCATTTTGTCGAGCTGTTTTTGCATCGACTGGGCCATTTTGGTTTTGGTCGCCTTGGCCATGAATCGAGCGATGGTGCGTTCGCGGTCGGCGATGATGCGCTGCTGGTTTTCGGCGGCGTTGGCCATTTGTTCGCGGCGTTCGGCGCTGAGTTCGACGTATTTGGAGTAGGGCGCTTTGTAGTCGTGGATTTTACCCAGCGAGATTTCGGCGGTGCGGTTGGTCGTGTTGTCGAGAAAACGGCGGTCGTGACTGATGATGACGGCCATGCCCGGGTAACCATTGAGGAAGTCTTCGAGCCAGAGTATACTCTCGATGTCGAGGTGGTTGGTGGGCTCGTCGAGCAGCAGCATATCGGGTTCGCGAAGCAGCATTTTGGCCAGCTCGATGCGCATTTGCCAGCCCCCGGAGAACTCGTCGGTGAGGCGGCCCATGTCCGAAGCCTGGAAGCCCAGACCGGCCAGCACTTTTTCAGCGTCGGCCTGGGTGTGGTGGCTGCCGAGGTGGCGCAGGTGTTCGGTGAGGTCGCCCAGTTCTTCAATGAGGGCGTGGTAGGAATCCGATTCGTAGTCTTCGCGGACGGCCAGCTCGTGGTTGACGGCTTCGAAGCGTTTTTCGAGCAGCAGCACTTCTTCGAAAGCCGACATGGTTTCGGCGATCACGGTTTTGCCCTTGGGCAGCAGCATGTCCTGGTGCAGGTAGCCCAGAGTGAAGTGCGAGGGTTGCACCACATTGCCTTCGTGGGGCGACATTTCGCCGGCGATGATTTTGAGCAGGGTAGACTTGCCGGCGCCGTTGCGGCCTACGAGGCCCACGCGTTCGCCGGGTTTGAGTACAAAATTGACCCGGTCGAGCAGGATGCGGTTGCCGTATTGGACGTAGATATTGGAGAGACTGAGCATAAGCGGGCGCAAAGGTAAGGCTGTTTGGCCAAACCGCTCAGGTTTCGAAAGCATGCGTTTTTTGTCGAGGCTGTCTCACAAGTCGGGCCGACCCAAGATCGTAGAAATATTATTTCACGCAAAGTCGCAAAGCGCGCAAAGGATTTGCTCCTTGGCGGCCTTTGCGGCTTTGTGTGAAACTTTATTCGCCAGGGTTCCTGTGTGCACAGAATTGTGAGACAGCCTCGTCAGAAAGCCAAAGCGGTACCCTTTTCTAATTGGAAAAAATACAGCCCATGTTTTTTGCTCTGCCCTAAAAACGGAAAGTCCAAATCGGATAAAGGCCTGCTCAAAAACCCGCCGTTATAAGAAGCCTAGCCCTACTTCCCTCCTCCCATCAGCTCCTTCGCCTTCGCTGCATCCGCCGCCGCTTTGTCGGGCTGTCCCATCAGCTGATACACCCGCGAGCGGGTATCGTAGGCGCGGGCGTAGTTGGGCTGCAACTGAATGGCGCGGGTCAGGTCTTCAATCGATTTGTCGTATTGGCCCAGGCTCATGTGCGCGGCAGCGCGGTTGTTGAGCGCGATCACCACTTTCGGGTCGGCGGCCAGGGCAGCGGTGTAGTCGGCGATGGCCGCTTCGTAGTTTTTGCGCTGGGCGTAGATCAGGCCGCGGTTGACGAGCGCCTCCACGTATTTCGGATTGAGTTCGATGGCTTTGCCGTAGTCGGCAATGGCTTCGTCTTCGGCGCCGGTTTTGCTCTCGGCCACGGCTTTGAAGTAGTAAGTTTCGGGGTTGCGCGGTTCGAGCCGGATGCTCTCCGTCAGGTCGGGGATGGCCTCGGCCGGCTTGTTGAGGATGACGAGGCATTTACCCCGGTTGAGGTACAGTTTGGGCGTCACGATGCCCGCCTTGATGGCGTTGTCGAAATCGGCGTAGGCTTCCTTGAATTTGTTGGTCATCAAAAATGCCTGCCCGCGGCCGTTGTAGGCCTCCACGTAGCCCTTGTCGAGTTCGAGGGTTTTGTTGTAGTGTTTGATAGAGTTTTCAAAATCAAAATTGAGCAACTGACCGTAAGCGAGGTTGCAATTGCACAAAGCCGCGTCGGGGTAACGGTCGACACAGTTCTGAAACACCGACACTTCGTTTTTCCACACCTTGCTGTGCTCGTGGGTCAAAAAGCCGAAAACTACCGCCGCCACCAGCAATATTGCCCGCCGGGGCGCCGCCTGCAGTTTTTGCAGGGCCCACACTGCCAGAAACCAGAAGCCGATCGAAGAAATATACACGTAGCGGTCGGAGCGCATCTCGAAAGTGCCGACCGACACGTAGGGCAGCATCACCGCCAGCGGCAGCAGGTACCAGCCGGCGCCGAGGGCGATTTCGCGGGTTTGGCGGCCGTATTTCCACACCAGCCAGACCAGCGCAGCCACGGCCAGCGGCGCCAGGTAATAGCCGATCGGCCAGGCGCCGTTTTGTTTTTCCATGGGGTAAAAAATGCTCAGTTGCACCGGCAGCAGCAGCTTGGCCGGGTAAAACAACAGCGAGTGACACACCATGAAAAAGCGGTCGAGCAGGTTGTAAGCGCTCGAACTGACCACCAGTTTGTGCCCCTCGGCCGCGCGGGTGGAAAAAGTGTAGAGCCCGAAGGCCAGACTGGCCAGGAAATACGGGGCCTTGCCCAGTACGTTTTTCCAGCTCAGCCTGCCATTGCGGTACCAGTCGAACAACAACAGGACCAGCGGCAGGGTTACGGCCGCCGATTTGGCCAGAATGGAAAGCAAAAACAGGAAGAGCGACAAACCGTAAAACGCCGCTTTCTGGTTACCCTGCCATTGTACGTAGGCGATCAGGCTGAGCAGGTAAAAGAAAGAAAAGGTCAGGGTGCTCTGTCCGGCAATCCAGCAGGTCGGCTCCACCGTCAGGGGGTGCAGCGCAAAAAGCAGGGCGGCAAAAAACGAGATTTCGCGGTTGCGTTGCAGGAGGTTGAGCAGAGCAAAGGCCGCTACGGCCGAACCGGCGTGCAAAATCAGGTTGAACGTATGAAAGGCCGTGGCATTTTCACCCGCCAGACCGTACACCAACGCATAGCCCAGCCAGGTGATCGGGGCGTACATACCCAGGTTGTTGCCCCCGAAAATGCCGCGCAGGGTGGGGTTTTTGATGACGTTGTTATACCGGATGGCCTTGTCGTCGTCGAAGATCATAAAATCGTTCGACAGGGAAGAATAGTACACGGCCACGGTGGCAGCGACCAGAATACCGGCCAGCAGCCAGTTGTTAAGCCCCAAAAACGAAGGGTTGGGCGCAGGCGCGGAAGTATCCTCCGTCCTCGCCGGCTCGGTAGACTGTGCTGTCGGGGCCGCAGATTTGGCGGGCTGGGTGGTGTGTTTTTTCCTGGCCATGAAAAAGGCGGTCTTGGATTTGGACACGGTGTTGTGAAAAACCGGGCCCAAA
>JADZFP010000387.1 GCA_020849825.1 Saprospiraceae bacterium | reverse complement strand
GGAAATTGCCCAGGAACAGGACAAAATCAAGGGCATGTACAGCAAATTCCAGGCGGAACAAGTGCTGCTCAGCGAAGACATGAAAAAACAACGCGAAGAAGAAATTGTCGCCAAGGAGAAAGAAGTACGCGAACTCCAGCGTCAGAAATTCGGCCCCGAAGGCGCTTTGTTCAAAAAACGCGAAGAGCTGGTCAAGCCCATTCAGGATCGCGTGTATTCGGCTATTGAGAAATACGCGCAAGACAAAGGTTTCGACTTTATCTTCGACAAAGGCAGCGCTTCCGGCATGTTGTACGCCGACAAACGCTACGACAAAACCGAAGACCTCAAGGCACTTCTGAAGAAGTAAACAACCGTGACGGCGGCGGTTTTTTAACGTCAGACAATCAGCGTTGTCTGGCGGGAAAAGACCGCCGCCGCTTCTTCCCCTGCTTCTGTTAAAAACGCTACCTTTGCAGCAAATGCAATCGATAAAAATGAAGAAAACTCTTGTTCTGACCCTGATTCTCCTCCTCTCCGTCGCAGGCGCCGTGCAGGCCCAGAAATTCGGCTATTGCAATTCTCTGGCCCTGATGTCGGAACTGCCCGAAGTAAAGCAGGCCGACAGCGATCTGCAGGCTTTCCAGACCCAGCTCTCCAAACGCGGACAGGAAATGGTCAAATTACTCCAGGAAAGCGCCGGCGAACTGGAGCGCAAAAAAGAAAACGGCATTATTTCACCCAAAGACTACGAAACGCAGTCGGCAGCCCTGCAGGAAGAGCAGGCAAAAATTGCTGCCTATGAGCAGGATGTGTACAAACAACTGGCCGAAAAACGCCAAAAGCTGTACCAGCCGATCATCGACCGTGTCAACAACGCCATGAAAGAAGTGGCGACCGAACAAGGCTACAGCATGGTTTTCGATACGGCGTCTTCTATCCTGATCTATGCCGACGAGTCGCAGGACGTGACGAAACTGGTTCTCGACAAACTCAAGTAGCCGTAGCGGCGGCTTGATATGCGCCATTTTCCCGCCACCCCTTCCAATGCATCCCATCGGTTTTTTTGATTCCGGTATCGGCGGCCTCTCCGTGTTGCACGAGGCGCTGAAAAAACTGCCGAACGAGCATTTTTTGTATTACGCCGACAGCGACTATGCGCCCTATGGCGTACGGCCCAAATCGGAAGTGCGCGACCTGCTGCTTCAGGCCCTCGATTTTCTGGCCGAACGCAATCCGCAGGCCATCGTCGTGGCCTGCAATACGGCCACCAGCGCCGCAATCGAGGATGCCAGGCGGCGGTATGTTTTCCCTGTTATTGGTATGGAACCGGCCGTCAAACCGGCCGTGGCAGCTGCCGGACCGGGCAAACGGGTGCTGGTATTCGCTACGGAACTTACCCTTCGGGAGGAAAAATTTCACCACCTCGTTGCCCGTGTCGATACGGAACAACAGGTGGATTACCAGCCTTTGCAGGAATTGGTCGCCTGGGCCGAACGTTTCGAATTCTCCGACGACGTGATTCTGCCTTATCTCCGCCACAAACTGGCCGCCTACGACCTGTCGCAGTACGGGGCCGTGGTGCTGGGCTGCACGCATTTTATTTTTTTCAAAAGCGCATTTGAAAAAATACTCCCGCCCGACGTGAAAATTCTCGACGGAAATCTGGGCACCGTCAACAACCTGATGGCCAAATTGCCGCAAGCCCTGAGCGCCGGCCCCCGCGTCGTTGAATGGTTTATTTCCGGACGGGCGGTCGGTGAAGAGCGCTTTTTACCTTATCTGGAACGCCTCAACGGGGCATCAGGCAAAACTCAATCCTGAATTCAGGACGCCCACGGCCCGGTTGCGCACCCGGTCGTCGACCGCGGTGTCGGCGATGGTTTGAGCGACCAGGCGCTCATTAATCTGCGTCAGGGCGTTGAGGGTGGTCAGCCGCGTTTGTGCGGCCACGCGCGATACGGCGTCTGCCACGATCCGGCTCATGCCGCCGTTGCCCTGATTGACGGCAAGAGCAATGACGACCGTCAGCATGGCCTCCGAGCTCAGGATGTCGTTCAGGCGGGGCACCTGAATTCGTATGCCGCCGACGTTGAGGTCGAGGCGGTAATTGAGCGCCGGCTGCACGTACAGGGTATTGGCCATGCGCAGTTGTTCGCGCACCAGCGTCGGGTCGAAACCGGCCTGGATAAAGGCGCCGTAGATCCTTGGATTTTTTTGAATATACAGCCAGGCATTGTCGCCATAGAGTTTGTTACCGTAGTCGTCGAGCACGGTGACCGATCCTGCTTCGGTATCGATACCCACCCGTTGAAAAACGCGGGCAAACTGGCTAGGCGCATTGGTCTCCATGCTCACCAGCAGCCGATTGAGGCTGGCGCCCACGGCCGCTGCGCCGGTGAACTGGATAAAACCGTAAGAGAAAATTGCTTTATCGTAACTGTTGATGGCGTCGAATTTGCCCTCGTGGGTTGAGACGTATTGAAGCGCCTTGGCCTGTGCCCAGGTAAGGCCAACAGATTGTACCGAATTGACATCCAGTGCCATATTGGATTGGCCGGCGTACAGGATGCCGTTGGGGTACAGCATAAAGCGTGAGTTGTTCAGGTTGTCGCGCATGTTGGCCACCACCGAACCACCGCTGAGCAGGGGTACGGTGAGGAAATAACGCCGGAAACCTGCGTCCTGCCGCACGTCGAGGGCGAATTGTTGGCGGGCGAGGCGAGAATCTGTAGCGCCCCAATTGCTGCCCGTACTAGTCACCGGGGGCGTCGGGTTGGTGGGGATAGTCGGCGGGGGCGTCACCGGCGGGTTGGTCGG
>JADZFP010000386.1 GCA_020849825.1 Saprospiraceae bacterium | reverse complement strand
CGTCTGCTTTGTCATGGAAGACCGCTATGCCGCGCTGGAAAAAGAATTCCTCGCCGAAACGGAAGCCAACGGCATGGTAGGGCTCAAAGGCCACCGCTCGGTGGGCGGTTTCCGCGCTTCCATCTACAATGCCATGCCCAAATCCGGCGTGCAAGCCCTGGTCGATCTGATGCAGGACTTCGCCCGGCGGAAAGGATAATTACAGCGCATGCCGAAAAAAAGCGCCAAATACGTCTCTCAGCTCGCCGTCGACGGCGTCAATCTGCCGGTCAATCTCCACGTGGAACGCCGGCAAACGGTGACGTTCAGTTTGCGCCACACGGGCGTGACGGTGCGTATTCCGCGCGGCATGAGCGAGGGCGAATGGGCGCATCATGCCGACCGTTTGCGCGCCTGGGTACAACAGGTTTTTGACAAAAAACCCGCGTTGCGGGAGTCCTTCGTTGAAAAAAGTTACCAAACGGGCGACCTGCTCACCGTAGGCGAACGCCAGTACCGGATCGAGATCGAACAATCGGCGCGCGCAACCAGCACTGCCCGCCTGGTGGGCGACACCATTTGCCTGCACCTGAGCCTGCATGCCGACCGGAAGACGATCCAAACCCTGTTGTCGCGCATTGTGGCCCACGATTTTTATCCCGAACTCAGTCGCCGCATACACGAGATCAATCGCCTGACCGTCGACCGCCCCATTCGGTCGATCGCCCTGAAATACAGCCACTCGCGCTGGGGCAGCTGCTCCCGCACGGGCAATATCAATCTCTCTACCCGTTTGCTGTTTGCGCCCCGCGAAGTGCAGGACTACGTCATTGTACACGAACTGGCGCACCTGGTGGAAGCCAACCACTCCGACCGCTTCTGGGCCCTGGTGGAGCGCTTTTCTCCGCAGTACAAGGCCTGTGAAAAATGGCTGAAAGTGCACGGCGCGCGTTGTGATTTTTAACCCTCCTGTCCGCTTATGCTGCCCGATATCGAATTCTCCGAAGACGTCAAAAAACTGGTCGATACCTTTTACGACAAAGTCCGTCAGGACGACGTGATCGGCTATATTTTCAACGAGGTAGCCCGGGTCAACTGGCCGGAGCACCTGCCCCGAATGTATGCCTTTTGGGAGTTTTTGCTGTTGAGCCACGATACCTACCGCGGCAATCCGCTGGAAAAACACTGGCCGGTGCACGAAAAATCACCCTTTACGGCCGAGCATTTCGACCGCTGGGTAGCCTTGTTTCAGCAATCCGTCGACGAACTGTTTGCCGGCCCACGGGCGCAGGACGCCAAGTTCAGGGCATTTGCCATCGCGGAAACCTGGAAGCCCAAGTTCAGCCCGACACACGGCATCGGTCAGCCCGGCAAGTCCTAGCCCGCAGCCGGCACTAGCGTTTCCACAAATCGGTAATCACCTTCCCCGTGCTTCCGCTGGGCTCCATGATGCGCAGCAAGGCGGCCAGGGTAGGCGCGATGTCGGTGATTTCGACCGGGCTGAGCGATTCGCCGGCGGGCATGCGCCAGCCGTACCAGATCAGCGGCACGTGGGTGTCGTACGGATACGGCGAGCCGTGGGTACAACCGCCGGTGCTGAACGATTTGTCGTCGGGGTGCCAGCCAGGTTCCAGTTGAAACAGCATATCGCCCGAGCGGCGCGGGTGGATGCCCCGGCGGAGTTCGGCGGCGAAGGGATAATCGGCGGGCAGGGCAAAGAGTTCTTCACGCGTCCATACTTCCGATACGCCCGGCTGCATACGCAGGAAATCGCCGATGGCCATGGCGATATTGTTCGGGTCGAGCGAGAGGTCTTCGATGGCCTCCCAGTTGAGCCAGATTTGCTGGTTGCCGCATTCCAGAATGTAGTCGGCGTTGACGCCGAGCACCTGTGGCAGCGCGTTTTCAAGGGCTTCCTCCAGTTTGCTTTCCGGAAAAATACCGCCCGGCGCCTGCGATTGCACCAGGTGCGCCGGGGTTTCGCCGCCGCCGTGATCGGCCGTTAGGAACACCAGCACGTTGTTTTTGCCGAATTTTTGATCCAGATAGGTCAGCAGGCGGGCAATATCGGCGTCGAGGCGCAGGTAGGCATCCTGGGTTTCTTCGGCGTGAATGCCGAACTGGTGGCCGATATAGTCGGTGCTCGAAAAGCTCAGGCAGAGAAAGTCGGTCGCCTCCCCTTGTCCGAGTTGCATTTTTTCAATGGTTTCGAGGGCGAAGTCGAGCGTGAGGGTATTGCCGAAGGGGGTGAAGCGCAGCACGATATTGCCCATTTTCTGGCGCAGGGCCGGCAGGTCGTGCGGGAATCCGCCCTCCATGCTGACGTAATGGCCCGAGTCGTAGCCTTTGCTGTGCCAGTCGGCAAACGACTCGTTGTAGGTCGCGCCCGGCAGTTTGGTCCAGGGCTGCGCCAGGTAGCGCTCGGCGAGCCGGCGGGCGTTGAAATCCTGCACCCATTGCGGCAGGCCCAGCGAGTCGGCGTAGTAGGTCGAGCTGATCCAGTTGCCGGTTTTGTCATCGAACCAGTAACAAGCATTGGCCAGGTGGCCGGCGGGCAGGATGGCGCCCCGGTCTTTGAGGCACACGCCCACGACTTTCGACTGGTAGGCGTTGGAGAGGCGCAGTTCGTCGGTGATGGAGGTAGAGAGCATCACCCTTGGCGAGTGTTGGCCGGAGCGGCCGGCGGCGCCCACGCCTTGCACGGTGGTGTCGGTGGTGACGTAGCGGTGGCGGCCCCATTCGTGGTCGTACCAGTCGTTGGCCACAATGCCGTTGACGGCCGGGTAGGTACCCGTGTAGATGGCGGCGTGACCGGGGCCGGTAAAGGTCGGGACGTAGTTGAAATGCGTGTTTTCACAGGAAAAGCCCTCGCGCAGCAGGCGGCGGAAGCCATTGGGGCCGTAGTCGGCCTGATAGCGGTAGAGGTAGTCGTAGCGCATCTGATCGACGACGATGCCGATGACCAGTTTGGGGCGTGCAGGGCTTGGGTTTTGAGCGGGCAAGGTGACAGCCAGCAGGCTGAGCAAGGCGGAAAAAAGCAATCTCATAGCGGAAATGAAGTCGGGTTTGAGGGCATGGGGAGGGGCAAAGGTCGGGATTTGTAAGTTAATAAACCATGAAGTCTGCAACAACGCGCGGCGGCGGTGGCCAGGAAAGAATGCTAGATTTGCAGACCGCTTTATTACGAAAAAAACGCGCATACGTAACGATGAACACGCCGAACCTGACGCCTCGCCTACTATTCTTAATCGATGCCTGCGGCGCGGCGCTGTCCGCTCTGATGCTGGGCTTCGTACTGCCCCATTTCGAAGCCGCCATCGGCATGCCCCGGGCAATGTTGTATGGTTTTGCGGCGGCAGCCTGCGTTTTTGCCCTGTATTCTTTCTCGAATTACTACCAGATGAGGGCCAACTGGCGGCCTTACCTGACAGCGATCGCCGCAGCCAACCTGCTCTATTGTTGCGCCACAGCCGCCGCGATACTGTACGGTCGCGGACAACTGACCGCGGCGGGCTGGGTGTATTTTTTGCTTGAAATCGGGGTGATCGTTTGTTTGGCGATGGTGGAGTGGCGGATGGCGGGGAGGTAGGACAGGGCAGACGCATGAACGCTGAATAGCCCCAATCAAAAATTCAAATTATTGATAATCAGATGGATTACATGATTGCAGATTACATGATTTTAGATTGTTGGTTTATAGTCCGTTGATAATGGTTTATGAAGGTTTATAGAATTGATATAATTGATTGTCAAATAGTTATCATCCAACCATTTTTATAACCACTTTGCGGCGACAATAAGAAGTATCCTTAGTGAACACCGCAAAACTTGGTCAGGTAAAAAGCGGTCAACGCTACGACCTTCAGCAATCTTAAATCATGTAATCTTAAATCATGTAATCTTAAATCATGTAATCTTTTATTTTGGCTTTGCAGGTGTTTATACCTCAATTTACATGCGTTTGCCCTGGGAGGTAGTTGTTACCCAAGTGTAACGGTTGTTACGAACCTTCTGCATCGATAAACCTCACGCCGGTTATCCCGTTGTCCTCTATCGCTTGTTTCACTCGTTCGGAGACAAAACAGCCTCTGGAAACCCACAATAGAAAGAATAGGTCATATTTAATCGCGCTGTGATTCAGGCGCAAGAATGATACCTTTATTTCACCATCGCTATCCAAAAATATACGCTTGCTTTTTTCGCGGAGATTTTGCAGGTTATCAAATTGTATTTCGAATTTCTGTCCCGCTTTGTTTTTGTGCTGAAATCTGGTGTCGCCCCAGTTTACAT
>JADZFP010000385.1 GCA_020849825.1 Saprospiraceae bacterium | reverse complement strand
CGGTAGGTTTCTCCGCCTGGATTTTTCAGCCGAACGCCAAAATCGGGCGCCGCACCCGTCGGCCAGGCAAATTCGAGATCCAGCAATACAGGTCCCTTGCCCAGTCCTGTTGTTTGGGTAATGTTCAGGTCTTTGCGAAGTTCTGCGGGACCGATTGCAGCTGTTTTGTCATAAAGCGCCTGTAATTCCCGCACAGGTTGGCTGTACAATCGGTACCCTTTCGCGGTTTTTTTCAATTCAAGGCTGCGGGGAAGGGTCATGGCACTTCGCCAGGACGCAGTTGGGACAACCTGTGCATAGTCCCAATTGCTCATCCAGCCGATAAAAAGCCGTCTGCCGTCTTGTTGCGGAATATCGGACCAGGTTACGCCCGCATAGTTGTCGCGCCCGTAATCGACCCAAAGGCTGTTGCCCGCGTCAAATCCCGGATCGGGGACGAAGTTTTTGCCGTCGAATTCTCCTGTAAAATACTGGGTTGCCGAACCGCCGTTGGGACCGCCGGGATTTATGCTGACCAGCAACACCCACTTTGTTTCGGAAGCGTCTTTCACCCGAATGGGAAACAGGTCCGGACATTCCCACACGCCGCCGTGCGCGCCGTGTTTTTGCCCGAATTGACTCAGTAAAGTCCATTTTTTCAGGTTTTTCGAGCCCCAGAATTCAACGTGATCTTTCACGGCCAGGGTCATGACCCATTGCTGTCGGGCTTCATCCCACATCACTTTCGGGTCGCGGAAGTCTTTGTCCGTTCCCGGATTGGGCAAAACCGGATTGCCTTCATATTTGACCCAGGTGCGCCCCCGGTCGTTGCTGTACGCGAGGCCCTGATTTTGAAAATCGTGTTTCCCGGCTTTTTCTGCCGCCATATCGTGATAGGTAAAAAGCGCAGCGAGCGGAGGTTCGCCGTTTTGCCCCAGACCGCTGCTGTTTTGCCAGTCGACTACGACGCTCCCCGAAAAAATATACCCGAGCGAATCCGGATACAGCGCAATCGGCAAGTGTTGCCAGTGTACAAGATCGAGGCTTACGGCGTGCCCCCAGTGCATTGGGCCCCACACGATGTCGCCGGGGAAGTATTGATAAAACAGATGGTATTCTCCTTTGAAATACACCAGGCCATTCGGGTCGTTCATCCATTTGGAAGGCGGAGAAAAATGTATTTGAGGCCTGTACGGTTCATCGGTTTGGGTTGCATTTATTACCGGTGCGACAGGTCGGGGAACACAGGCGCAAAGGGTACAAAGCAGGATTGTTCCAAGCGTGAAGGCTCCGGTTTTCATACAAATTAAAAGACTTGGTTTGAAATAAATCAGCGCGCCAGTCGCTTGTCCAGTTCTTCCAGGGGCACTCCTTTGGTTTCCGGCATCATTCGCCAGACGAACAACAATTGCAGCGCCATCATAAAGGCAAAAAAGCCAAAAACAGGCGCCGCTCCGATATGTTTGAACAACAATGGCACCAGCGATGGAATGATGGCCGCAAGCACCCAGTGCACCGAACTTCCGAAGGCCTGCCCGCTGGCGCGCAAGTGGGTTGGGAAAATTTCAGAGATAAAAACCCAGATCACGGCGCCCTGTCCGATCGCGTGTGCGGCGATGAATAAAAACAGAAAAGCCGGCACGGCCATGCCCTTGATGCCCAGGGCGAATGCAATGGCTACCAGTGACAGCGAAACGATGTAGCCCACAGAGCCGATATACATCAGTTGCCGGCGCCCGTAGTGATCAATCAGCGCGACGCCAAGCAAGGTGAATACCAGATTAGTAATGCCGATACCCACGCTGCTGAGCAAAGCAGCGCTTTTTTCCAGGCCCGCTATTTCAAATATTCGCGGCGCATAGTACAGGAAGGCGTTGATGCCTGAAAACTGGTTGAAGAATGCGACCAAAAAAGCCAGTATCAACGGAAAACGGTAGCGGGGGCTGAAAATGGTTTCTCCGGCATCGGCATCGGCGTGATCTGCTAAAATCCTGTTCATTTCAGCATCGACTTTCATATTCGGATCGATTAGTCGCAGCGTTGCGGCAGCGCGCGTGCGGTCGTTTCGTTTGACCAGCAACCAACGCGGGCTCTCTGGCACACCCAGCACCATCAGGGTGTATACGAGGGCAGGAAAAGCTTGTACGCCGATCATCCAGCGCCAGGCGTCGTCGCCGATGCCGCTGAGCAGGTAATTGGACAAAAAGGCGATGAGGATGCCGAACACGATATTAAACTGGTACAGCGCCACCAGTCTGCCCCTGCTGGCTGCTGGCGCGATTTCGGTTATGTAAGCAGGCGCCGCAATGGTGGAGGCGCCGATCGCCAAACCACCCATAAACCGAAAGGCAGCAAACACCCAGGGATCATTGGCCAAAGCGGAGCCCACCGCCGAAACGAGATAAAAAACGCCTATCCACAACAAAGTGTTTTTCCGCCCGATACGATCGGTGGGCCATCCGCCAAAAACAGCGCCGACTACCGTGCCCCAAAGCGCGGAAGCCATTACGACAAACCCATGAAACACTTCGCCCCGCGGCCACAAAGCCTGAAGAGAAAGATCGGCCCCGGAAATCACGACCGTATCGAAACCGAATAAAAATCCGGCCAGGGCCACCGTGATGGACCAATAAAGAATTCGGCGATGTTGCATGGTTTGTCGTTTTGAAAAATCCGTTTACAAAGCCCCGAGTACGATCGGGATCAGGGTTTTGGCGACACGAATGGCTACCTTTTGCGCCAGTTCGTCAAACTTGGCGCGGGAAACAACCGATTGCTCCAATATGTGAATCTTCGCTTCCGCGGCGCTTTGTTTCACGAGCATTTCGAAAATTTCCGGCGTGATTTTGCCTTCGGCAAGCAGTTCCGTAAATTCGATGGTTTGTTTTTCAATCCTGCTGCGCAAATCCTGTGCGGCTTTTACGAAGGCTTTTTTGCGGCGGTTGATAAATTCGTCCACCATGCCCTCGATCTGATTATCCACATCCGACAAGGCTTTTTTAATGTCGGATTCACTGTATTTTCTTTTTGCCATGATTGAAGAGTCGTTTGTAAAATCAGTAGAAAATTAATTGTTCGTTGCAGGCATGGTGCATTCGCCGCGTTTGGCTTTTTCCGCCCTTGAAATGGAGGCCAGACTGCGTTCTACCTGGCCTTTGGTTAAGCGTACGTAGTCGGCGTCGAGTTTGCCTTTGCTTTTCCACATATCAAAGAAGGGTTTCACGATGTCGTCCTGCAACAAGCGCCACATCTCGGCGGAATCTTTGTTGCGGGGCGTGTTTTTAGCGCGTTCAACCATGTCGGCAAGCGGTTTTAATACCTTGTCGGCGGCTTCCTGGTTGAATTTTTTGCTGCTGGCCATCTCCATCAAAGCAGGCAGCTCAGTGGAAAGATTGGTCGCCGTGGTGATAGCATCGGGGTCGCATTTGGGCGAGCAGGACGTGAGTGAAATGCTCATGCCCGCCAACAACAGGCCGAAGGTGAAAATCCAGCCCCGAAGGCCGGAAGAGCGAAATACGTGTGTCATAACTTGGGTTTTATGAATGGAAAATCTGTGGTGAAATTAGATTCCGGGCGGCATACCGTCGAATATTTTTTCCAATACCTTTTCGATTAATTTGCCAACCGCGCGCTCAGGGTCGCGGCTGAAGGCGCCGTCCGCCCGGTTGGCCAGTACAACGCTCAGTGATGCAGCCCTGTGCCCCAGCACGCTGGCCAGACCGAACAAGGCGGCGGTTTCCATTTCGAGGTTGACGAAGCGCCTTCCCTCAAAATTAAAACTGCTCAACACCTCCAAATAATTTGCCAGTCTGTTTTTCGCCCTCAATTGCCGGCCCTGCGGCGCGTAGAACCCCGGATTGGTTGCCGTCAGGCCGGTCTGAAACGCCGGGGCAAAATGTCGCAACAAATCCCGGTCGGTTTCGGCAAAATAGGGGGGCAGCGGAAATTGCCAGGGACCCCGTTGGGCTGCATGCTTGCCCAAAGCGGCCAGCAACGGATGCTCCTGCAACGCGGGCGCTTCGTAAAATTGCAGAAGCCCGTCGAATCCAACGGCGCCATCCGTGGCAACAAGACTGTCGACGGGCACGTCGGCTTGCAAACCGCCCGTAGTGCCCACCCGGATCAGCGCCAGCGGCGTATGGGCGGGTTTGATCTCTCGGGTTTTCAGGTCGATATTGACCAATGCGTCCAGTTCATTCATGACAATATCGATGTTGTCGGGGCCAATACCCGTCGACAGGATGCTCAACCTCGTCTTGCCGAGCCACCCGGTATGCGTCACGAACTCGCGATGCTGAACGCGATGCTCGACCTTGTCCAACATTCGACTGATTTTTTCCACGCGGTTTTGGTCGCCAACCGTGATGATTATCGGCGCCAACTGCTCGGGCAGTAATGACAAGTGGTAAACGCTGCCGTCCGGCTGGATGATGAGTTCCGATTCTTTTATCTTCATTTTACTCAGACAAAAATTTCTTTACTGGGATTTTCATAAACAAAAAACAAATCAACTTCCGGCAAGTCTACGACAAAGTTCCCCAACCTATCTTGCGAGCCATAAAAAGCCTTTACTTTCGACAAAAACCTCGCACATGCGCAAGAAAAACGACCTTTCTTTGAAAGAAGCTTTGCAGGAAATGCTGCAGGAGATGCGATTAAAACCGGGTCTGGACGAGAGCCGGGTCAAAGCTGTCTGGGAGAAAGTCATGGGCAAAACGATCTCGACCTACACGGCTAATATAGCGGTGCGCAAAAATGTGCTTTATCTGACGATCCTTTCAGCGCCTTTGAAACAGGAATTGCTGTTTGCCCGCGACCGGATCAAAAAACTGATCAACGAGGAAATGGGGGAGGAGTACATCAAAGAAGTGGTTATACGCTGATATCGCCAACCAAATCCTTTTCGTCTTGTTTTCAGGGCCATGGAACGAAAAATCGCCCTTTGCTGGCTTCGCCGCGATCTTCGGCTCAACGACCAGGCCGCACTGTATCACGCCCTGCGATCCGGTTATCCGGTTTTGCCGCTTTTTATTTTTGATCGCGAAATACTCGACGAACTCGAACCGGATGATGCCCGTGTCACATTCATCCACCAGCAAATCGAAGCGCTTCGGGAACAACTGGCGGGTTTGGGCAGCGCCATGATCGTCCGTTATGGCAACCCGCTCGTGGTTTGGCCGCAAATTCTGGACGAATTCAGGGTAGCCGCCGTTTTTACCAACCGCGATTACGAACCCTACGCGGTACAGCGCGACCGGCAGGTCGCAGCCTTGCTCGAACAACAAGGCGTTACGTTCCATACATTCAAAGACCACGTCATTTTTGAAGCGGATGAAGTGCTGAAAGACGATGGCAAGCCCTACACGGTTTTCACGCCATATAGCCGGAAATGGCGTGCCAGACTGGATTCCCGTTTGCAAACCGGTACAGACGGCCAAGCCGAATCCTTTTACCTGAGTTCCTATCCGACAGAGCAATACTTCGCTCAATTGCTCCAAACCCCGCCGATGCCGGTTCCTTCGCTGCACGATATGGGGTTTAAGGTCAGCAAAATAGCTTTTCCGCCGCCCTCGATTCCCAGCGGAGTGGTTCGTCATTACGACAAAACCCGCGACCTCCCTGCTTTGGAGCAGGGGACTTCCCGACTGGGCATTCATTTCCGGTTTGGTACAATCAGCATCCGGGAAAAAGCCCGCGCAGCCAGGAAATTGAACGATACCTACCTCAACGAACTCATCTGGAGGGATTTCTACAGTCAAATTCTGGCTCATTTCCCGCACGTGGTCGAGGGGCCGTTCAAACCGCAGTATGCCCGTATTCCCTGGCGGGAAGCGCCCGAGGATTTTAAAAAATGGTGCGAAGGGCGTACCGGCTATCCGCTCGTCGATGCAGGTATGCGTCAACTCAATACCACCGGGTACATGCACAACCGAGTAAGGATGGTAGCGGCGAGTTTTCTCACCAAACACCTCTTGCTCAACTGGCAACAGGGAGAAGCCTACTTTGCCCAAAAACTGCTCGATTTCGACCTCGCAAGCAACTCCGGAGGCTGGCAATGGGCTGCCGGTTGCGGTACCGATGCGGCGCCATATTTCAGGGTGTTCAATCCGCTCGAACAGGCCAAAAAATTCGATCCGGAGTACAAGTACATTCGACGCTGGGTGCCCGAATTCGGCACACCCGCTTACCCGGCGCCGATGGTGGAACACCGTTTTGCCCGCGAACGATGTCTGGAAACTTTCAGCAAGGCCCTGGGCGGCGGCGAAACATAGCATCGAGAAAAAACTTGGTCGCCCAATTGGGGTAACGGAAGCGGAGGTATTTGCCCCAAACCGGCGCAGAACCCGGCAGTGCGCCGCGCAACCCGGAAGGCGCTTTTAAGTGCTGGCTTTTCATAATCTCCGCCAGCATTCCCTCCGAAGCCTCCTTGTATTTTATCCTGTCCGTTGCACAGAAAAGTTTGTCGTAAAAAACGGAAAGCTGCGCGTGCCCCGTTGCGCAGCGAAATGAATAATCGCCTCTCCAGTTTTCATCGTACCG
>JADZFP010000384.1 GCA_020849825.1 Saprospiraceae bacterium | reverse complement strand
ATCCATACAATAACACACAAACTATTGCTTTCGACGCCGGCGCTGCACCGGCCGACCTGTACGACGCCCTGACGGAGACATTCTTGCTGCAAAACGTGACCGGCCTCGTCAACCTGTCGATTCCGGCCAATCAGGCCGTTCTCGTCAGCATTTGTCCGGCCGGCGGCGCCATTAGTTATGACCGCAACAAAATGCTCGTCGGCGGCGTCGTGGTCGATTACAGTCAGCACCAGCAGGCCTGGGTCAAAGGCCCGCGCATCCAGGCGCTGGCTGCGGCCAACCCAACCCTCGAAATCGGCCAGTCGACCGCCCTGTTCGCACAGGTACAAGCCGGCGACAACACCGACCTCGACTACGCCTGGGCAGTGACCGACGGCACGCTCTCCGCCACCGGCAACGGCGGGCAATGGACTACGCCCGGCGCGCCCGGAACGGCCACGCTGACGCTCATCGTCACCGACGGCAACAGCCTCACCGATACGGCGGTTATCGCGCTGACAACCGTGGAGGAGATCAACAAAGCCCCCGAAATACTCGCCATCCTGAAAGGCGCCGGCTACACGGCCCCCGGCGGCACGCTCGTGCTGGAAGCGCTGGCCACCGACGCCAACGGCGACCCGCTCGATTTTACCTGGAGCGCCTCGGCTGGCAGTATCTCCGGTACCGGCAACACGGTGCAATGGACGGCGCCCAACAGCGAAGGTATCTGCGAAATCAGCCTCAGCGTCGCCGACGACGAAGGGCTGAGCGACGAGGCCGGCACAAAAATCCTGGTCAACGCCTTCGCGCCCACCAGCGGCAATATGATCGCTTACTACAATTTTTCGGACAATTCCAATGACTTGACCGCCAACCAGTTGCACGGCATACCCTTCGCGACGGTCTACGCGCCCGACGTCGATGGAAGCCCGGCGTCGGCCATTTCTTTCAACGGCGTCAATTCCCGCGTCACGGTGCCTGTGCAACCAGTGCTCAACTTCCAGGACGGCATCACGGTCTCCTGCTGGTTCAAAGCCACCGAGCTGCCGGCCAAGGAACTCTTCCTGCTCTCGCACGGCAGCTGGCAGGAACGCTGGAAAATATCCATCACACCCGACAAACGCGTTCGCTGGACGGTCAACACCCTCTCTGCAATCGGCGACCTCGACAGCGACTTTACCCCGCAAATCGACTCTTTTTACCATATCGCCGCGATCTACGACGGCGAATTGCTGACGCTTTACCTCAATGGCCAGCTGAACGCCTTCGGCGCCCTTTCGGGGAAAATTCGCACCAGCACCTCCCCCTTTCTCATGGGGCAGATGTTGCCGGGCATTACCCAGTACAATTTCAAGGGCGTTCTCGACGAGGTCAAAATTTTCGATTACGCCCTGACGCCGGCGGCGGTCGATTCGCTGTACCAAAGCGCCACGACCGCCGTGCATAACCCGGCCGTAAAAGGCGCCGGACTGCCGCTGTCGGTATCGCCCAATCCGGCCGCCGGGCATATCCGAGTCAGTTGGTCCGACGCTGCAAACGGCGCGGGGAACCCCGTTCGACTGGCCATTCATGATGCGCAGGGGAGAATGATGCTCGAAGAAAACCGCTTAACCGGAACCAGTATTGAATTTAATATAAAAAACTGGAAAACAGGATTTTATGTCGTCAGTCTTTACCGAGCTGAGGGCATTTCAAAAGCTGTTTTCATCAAGGAATAACATTGTGCAACCAGGCCTTTTTTAAAAAGGAGAGCCCTGTGGTATCGGCCTCTCCCTGGGTGGCTTTTGTCCGAAAACAAGCTGAAAAACCTTGCTGAACAGTGTTGGCGTAATGTCCGCAACCCGGTTTGCGGATCAGAATACCGGTTTATTTATCAACATTTATTAAAATTCAATCAGAGTCATGAAACGACTTTACTCAATCTTGATCTCCGTTTGTGCATGGCTGATTACCATAGCTGCACAGGCACAGACGCCGGTGGCGAACTATTCGTTCAACGGCAATGCACTGGACGACCTTGGTAATCACGCCGCCATTCACGGCGCGCAGCTGACGGCCGACCGTTTCGGGCAGGCCAACAAGGCCTTCGAGTTCGACGGCGTGCAGGCCTTTCTGCGGGCGTCCAACTCGGCAGCCCTCAATTCGGATTATGCAACCGTGGCGTTTTGGGTCAAGCCCAACGAACTCCCGGTACAAGGCGAATCGTACCTGATTTCTTTCGGCGGCTGGCAGGAGCGTTATAAAATTTCGCTGCCTTCGCACGGCAAGTGCATCTGGACGACCAACAACTCCTCCGGTATTTCCGACATGGATGCCGGCGCCGGCAACGAACTCGTACCCGGCCAATGGAAACACCTGGCGTTTGTACACGACGGCGCCAAGGACCGCATTTACGTCAATGGCGTGCAGGTGGCCGAAAAAAACGTCTCCGGCACCCTGAATTCGACTTCCAAACCCCTCGGTATCGGCTATGACGCCGTCGACGAGGCCAATTACTTCAACGGCGCGATCGACGAAGTCGTCATCGTCGACGGCGCGCTCAACGCGGCGCAAATCGCGGCGCTTTATGCCGCCCAAAGTTCGGCGCCCGTGGTTCCGCAGGGGCTGGTCGCTTCGTACTCGTTCTCTGGCAATACCCTCGACGGCAGCGCGCTGGCCAACCACGCCAAGGCCGAAAACACCCAGCCGACGACCGACCGCTTCGGGTACGGCCGTTCGGCGTATCAGTTCAACGGAGTCGACGCCTCGGTGCGCGCCGACAATTCCTCTCCGCTCAACTCCGCCAATACGACCATCAGTTTTTGGATCAAACCCAACAGTTTCCCCGCTTCGGGCGAAGCGTACCTGCTCTCCAACGGCGGCTGGCAGGAGCGTTGGAAAATCTCCATGCCCAACCACGGCAAACCCGTTTTCACCACCCATTCCAACGGTCAGTGCTGCTCCGACATGGACTCCGGCACGCCCCTTGAACTCCACAACTGGACGCATGTGGTGATGGTACACGACGGATCAAAAGACATTATCTACTTCGACGGCGTACAGGTGGCGGAGAAAAACGTAAGCGGCGCGCTCGATCCCACTACCCATCCGCTGGGCATCGGCTACGATCCGATCGATAATGGCAGTTTCTTCGATGGCGCCATCGACGAAGTACAGATTTACAACTACGCTCTTTCGGCGGCCGAAATAGCCGCCCTTAATACTCAGCAAAACACGTTTCCCGGTGCGGCAACCGACCTGGTTGCCCACTACCCGCTCAACGGCGACGGGGCAGATGCCACCCAGTTTGCCAACAATGCTTCGACTTACGGCGCCACGGCTTCGGCCGACCGCTTCGGCTGGGCCAACAACGCCGCACACTTCGACGGTACGCCGGCTTCGGGCATCCGGGCCGACAACTCCGCCGCGCTCCAGTCCGACTTCACGACCATCAGCTTCTGGATCAAACCCGACGAGTTTCCGGTGAGCGGCGAAGTGTACCTGCTCTCCAGCGGCGGCTGGCAGGAGCGCTGGAAAATCTCCATGCCCAACCACGGCAAACCCGTTTTCACCACCCACTCCAACGGCCAGTGTTGTTCCGACATGGATTCCGGCACACCGCTGACCATCGGCGCCTGGACGCACGTGGTGATGGTGCACGACGGCGCCAAAGACCGTATCTACTTCAACGGCGCCCAGGTGAATGAAAAAGACGTGGCCGGCGCCCTCGACAAAACCCGGTACCCGCTGGGTATTGGCTACGATCCGATCGATAACGGCGGCTTTTTCAAAGGCGCCATCGACGTGGTGCAGATCTACAACCGCGCCCTGACGGCTCCTGAAATCGCGGCTTTGTACGCCGATCAAAACCAGGCGCCGTCGGTGCCCGGCAACCTCGTGGCCGACTATCCCTTCACCGGCAACGCGCTCGACAAAACCGCCTACAACAACCACGCCCAGGCCCAGGGCGCGCAGCTGACCGACGACCGTTTCGGCAAAAAGAACCAGGCTTACGCCACCGGCGCCGGTCAGGCCCTGGTAGCTGCCAATTCGCCGCAACAAAACTCCGACTACACGACCATCAGCTTCTGGATCAAACCCAATAGTTTCCCCGCTTCGGGCGAGGTGTACCTGCTCTCCAACGGCGGCTGGCAGGAACGCTGGAAAATCTCCATGCCCAACCACGGCAAACCCGTTTTCACCACCCACTCCAACGGCCAGTGCT
>JADZFP010000383.1 GCA_020849825.1 Saprospiraceae bacterium | reverse complement strand
CTTGATCCTGCGCTGCAAAATGCGCGCATTTTGATCCGCTATTCCTCTATTTATGGTGAAAAATGGGAGGTGTGCCTTGGATGCCCCGATTACCCGCACCACATCAAATTAAACTGACAAAAAAGCGCACAATATGGTAGCCATCATCATGGGTTCCGACTCCGATCTTCCGGTCATGCAAAAAGCGGCGGATATCCTCACCGAACTGAAAGTGCCCTTCGAGATGACGATCGTATCGGCGCACCGCACCCCCGATCGCATGTTTCATTTTGCCCGAACGGCTTATGACCGCGGCCTGCGCGTCATCATCGCCGGGGCCGGAGGGGCTGCTCATTTGCCGGGCATGGTGGCCGCTATCACACCGCTGCCGGTCATAGGCGTACCGGTAAAATCATCCAACTCGATCGACGGCTGGGACAGCATTTTATCCATCCTGCAAATGCCGGAAGGAGTGCCCGTGGCCACCGTTGCACTGAATGCTGCGCGCAATGCAGGTATTCTGGCCGCCCAGATGCTGGCTACCCACGATGCGGATTTGTTTCAGCGCATCGCCGATTTCAAAAAGGGCCTGGAATCCAAGGTTTTGGACAAAGCCGAGCAACTTTTTGGCAAATAATCGGCTGAATCAGAGCAGTTTTTTCAACTCCGAAACAATGTCGGTATAGGCCAGATCGGCGTTGGCAAATTCGCGTACCGATCTTTTTTGCGATGGAAGGGATTTCAGTTTGACCAATTCAAACTCTTCAAACCCCTGCAATTCTTCCAGTTTGACGGGCACTACGGTTTTTCCGCCAGCCCGGGCTTCTTCCACCAAATCGTACCATTCCGTGCCGAACAGGTTGAGCGACAAAAGGGCAATAACTGCCCGGGAGCCTGCAATTGCCTTTCGGCCTTCGTCTACGTGCGCGCCATCAAAACGGCTGTCCTGAATATCGTGGATGCGCAATTTGTTGGACAATACCAGCAATTTCAGGTGCTTGCTCAACTGTTTGAAATGCTCCGTATCGGCCGGGTCGTACACAATGACGAACAGCGGGGGACCTGCCGGGGGCACCCCACCTCCATTTCCACCGTTTCCGGCTTCCAGATCATTGAGCAACTGCAACAGCCCCATACGCACCTCTGCGGGGGCATTGGGATCAGTATTGATACCGGCGCCGAGGTTCGACTTGTAGTCGGCCAGCCGGCCTTGCATGGCTAAGAGTTTGTTCAGTTGCACCGGATTGGGATTGGCCTGAAAATGAGCCAACAGGGCGGGAAAGACCTGTTCTGACTCACCCATTCCGATTAATCCGCGCAAAGCATTGATGTCAAGAGGCATAATCAGGCAGGTATGGGCAAATTTTTGGCTTTCAGATCTTCAAAAATATCCTTGAACAGGATACCCCGGTTGGCGCCGCGGCGTTCGCCCTGGGCGTTGACGACGGTGTCGGAGAATCCGGCATGGTGCAAAGCGACGACTTTCCAGGCCTGATTGAATACCGGCGAGCCGCTGCTGCCGCCCAGTGTCGGGGTATCATAAAACAGATATTGGTCCCATTTGCTGATCACTTTGTTGGCGTCGAGCGCGATCTGCAACTCGTCGCCGCCGGCGTGCTGAATGATCGTCACGGCGTCGCCTGCCGTGAGTGCCGCGCCAGCGTCGAACTCTACAAAGCCCCACTGGTTCAGGAGGTTAGCAGGCTGATCTATTACTTTGACATAAGAGAAGTCCAGGTCAGGGTTGGTATAGAATGTACTGGCATCGAGCTGGTATCGTTTGACGTCGAGCGCCCTGCCGTTGAGGTCGGTTCTGAAATTAAATTCAATGGTCGTGCCTCGTGCGGCATCTGCATTTTTGATTACATGATTATTGGTAAAAAGGTAGCCATTGGAAGTGATGAAACCCGAGCCCTTATCGTCGGGCGTTACCACACGGCACACGGCTTTGGCGTATTTCAAGGCCTTTTCCACCCAGGCAATTTTGTAAAGATTGTCGCTGCCCGGAAGTACTTTTTCCAGCGGGTCTTTTTCCATCAAACGATAGGAATAGGCGCCAGAATCGCCCGATTGCGTTTGGGCCCGCAATTGCAGTCTTTTGGGCAGATCGTCGAGCACTTGCAAAAGCCCGGCGCGGGTACGTGCCAGGGTCATCTGGAACTGCTGGTTGTCGATCATGAAACTGGTGCGGTCCCTTACCGCTCCCTTGTAATTGGCCGTATACTGAATCAACTGATTGTCGAATCCGGCATTGGTCCGTTTATTCAGTTCGGTGATGCTTTTCAGCGCTTCATCCCAGTCGTCCATAGCAAACTGGGCCTTAATGGCCTCGGTGTAAAATTCCAGCGGGTTGCGGGCATTGCCCAAGCTGGCATTGCTGACGTGTTGGGGATCAGGAAGGGGTAAGGGTTGGATGGCCATAATTCATTTATTCTTGGGTGATTGGACAACAGTTTTAATTGGGCAAAGGGAAAAGCCGTTTATGCCAGCTTTTTTCAAGGGGGACAAGCCAGTTTTCCTGAAGTGATGCTTTGGTTGGCGCCAGGGTATTGGCTACAAGCGTGTCGTATGTAATGCGTTTTTGTTGAATTAATGTTGCAAACTCCGAACGACCGCACACTTGCCATCGTTCCCCATCTGCCCAGGCGAAGCGCATTTTTTCCAGAAAATCAATGCCCATACGAGCGCCCAGTTCTTCCAGAAAATGAACAGATTTGTCGATCGAGCAGCCGCTGGCATCAGTCTGCGATTCGTCAACAGCCAGCAAAACGATCTGATTTTGAAACACTTCTGCTTTTGCCCGAAGCGCCTGATTGTGGGCGGTCCACTGCCTGGCAAAGGAATCCAGTGCTTGCCGGGCAAAAGCGGTTTCGGGTTCGTTCAAGGGGCGTTCGGCCAGAAAGATCCAGAGGCGGGTTTCCGGAGAGAGCGTACTGTCGAATGCCAGGCTCGGTAGCAAAGCGGAGTCGGTTGCGGTTGTCATAATCAGGCGAGGTTATTCAATACCATTTCAGAAAGGTCGTACACCGGGATTTGTTCATTTTTTTCCTTGGCCTTCAAGCCGTCCTGCAGCATGGTGATACAGAACGGGCAGTTGGCCGCGATGGCCGCGGGCGCCGTTTCGAGGGCTTCTTCGGTGCGTTCAATATTGATTCGTTTGTCGCCGGGTTCATCTTCTTTCCACATCTGCGCGCCGCCGGCGCCGCAGCAGAGGCCGTTTTTGCGG
>JADZFP010000382.1 GCA_020849825.1 Saprospiraceae bacterium | reverse complement strand
ATTCGCCAGGGTTCCTGTGTGCACAGACTTGTGAGACAGCCTCTTTTGTTTTGAACAATATCAACAAGTTCAGTGTCTTCCCCACAATTGCACCACGGCTTTGCGGCCGGCGAGGTTTTTGGTGTCGTACCAGAACACCACTTTGCGGATCACGCGGCGGTTGCCGGGCAAATCGAGTACACGGCTGGCGCTGCCGGCGCGGAAATTCTCCCGCAGCTCGAACTCCTGGGTTTCGCCGTTGCCGAAGTGGACGACTATCTTGTGCATGTTGATGGGGCTGCCTTTGACGCGAATTTGCAAGGCTGTAAAAATACCTTCGGCGCGGGTGACGGCAATTTCATCGCGGTCGAGACCATAATTGACCCGGCGCATGCCGAGCATTTCCCAGGGATTCAGCCCTGATTCGGCGCCGGCCGACAGTTCGGCTGTTTTGAAGGAAAAGCTGATTGCAGCGACCAGAAGGAGGCCGGCCAGGTTGAGCAGGAGGTGATTTTTCATGGAAAAGTATGTTTAAATGAAAGTTTTGCAGTGCCAAATCGGTTAGATCGAGGAAGCGATGCTCCGTTTAACGGCAAAGTTGTAAAACGACGTTAAAATCTCCTGCTTCAAACGGACATTTACCCCTGAAATTCTCCACCCACATATGTTTACAGGAATCATAGAAGCGCTCGGACGAGTGCAAAAAGTCGAAAAAGAACAATCCAATGTGCATTTTACCCTGGAAAGCCCCATTTCCGGCGAGTTGAAAATTGACCAAAGCCTGAGCCACAACGGCGTCTGCCTCACGGTGGTCGCCCTGGGCGAGGGAACGCACACCGTCACGGCCGTGGCGGAAACCCTGGCGCGCACCAATCTGGCCGACTGGCAGGCCGGTACGCCCGTCAATCTGGAGCGTTGCCTGCCCATGGGTGGCCGGCTCGACGGGCATATCGTGCAGGGCCACGTAGATGCGACGGCTGTTGTCGCCGAAGTACTCGAAACCGGTGGCTCCTGGCGTTTTACCTTCCGCTACCAGCCCACGCCGGAGCACCTGCTCGTCGACAAAGGTTCCGTCTGCATCAATGGCGTCAGCCTGACCGTGGTGGAGCCGCACGACGATCTTTTTTCCGTGGCCATTATTCCGTATACCTGGGAACACACCAATTTCAATGCCCTGCGCGCTGGCGATCGTGTCAACCTGGAATTTGACGTAATCGGGAAATACGTGACGCGGTATTTGGCGATATATGGAAAATAAAGGGGGTTGATAAGGTTTGTAAGGTTGATGATGTTTATAAAAAGGTGGGCGATTGCTCTCTTATAAGCAACACTTCCATAATTGGTCATGATAACAGAGCGCAGCAATAACCCTTTTTATAAACCTCATCAACCCTCATGCCCTTTCCAGCAGCCACCACACCGGCCGGCTGCGCTTTTTCACCTGGTAGTTGGTGTCGAGGTATTTGCGAATATGCTCCACGGCCTCCCGAGGGTCGTCGGTAAACAGGAGCAGTTTGAGATCCTCCGCTGAGATCGTTCCCTGGGTGTACATAAACTGCATGTATTCCTGCAGGGGTTTGTAATAATCCATGCCCATCACCACGATGGGGAAATTGGTCACTTTCCGGGTCTGGATGAGGGTCAGCGTTTCGAAAAACTCGTCCATGGTGCCGAAGCCGCCGGGCAGGATGATAAAAGCGTAGGAGTATTTGGCGAGCAGGACTGTCCGGACAAAGAAAAAGTCGATGGTCACGAATTTATCGAGGTAGGGGTTTTCATGCTGTTCCATCGGCAATTCGATGTTACAGCCCACTGATTTGCCACCGGCTTCGCGCGCGCCGCGATTGGCGGCCTCCATGATGCCGGGTCCGCCGCCGGTCATCACGGTCATACCCAGGTCGGAGGCGATGAGGCCCCCCACTTTGCGGGCTTCTTCGTAATAGCGGTGGCCGGCGTGGAAACGCGCCGAGCCAAATACCGTGACACAGGGCCCGACAAAATGCAGGGCGCGAAAGCCTTTGATAAATTGCCAGACGACCCGGAACAGGAACATCACTTCGAAACCGCGGCTTTTGGGGCCATCGAGCCACACCTCTTCATTGCGGTTGATAAATGGGCGACCGTTTTGTGGTGGTTTGTTCATCGTAGTATTCGTTCGATTAGAGCGCGTGAATTTCGGCTTTGTTGCCAATTTTTCCTCAACAAACCGATGTACATGCCGGTTGACCTACCTTTGCGTTTTATTTTCCCGAAAAAACGCCCGTTATGGCTGAACAGAACTTTGTAGACTACGTCAAAATACTTTTTCGCTCCGGTAAAGGCGGCGCCGGCAGCGTGCATTTCTTTCGCGGCCCGGGCATGCCCAAAGGCGGCCCCGATGGCGGCGACGGCGGCCGGGGCGGGCATATCATCCTGAAAGCCGATCCCAACGAATGGACCCTGCTCGGACTCAAATACACCAAGCATATTTATGCCAAAGATGGCAACCCCGGTCGAGGCGGCCTCAAAACCGGCAGCGATGGCGGCGATATCATCGTACGAGTACCGCTCGGTACCGTGGCCAAAGACGCGGAAACCAACGAAGTACTGCTCGAAATCACCGAACGTGACGACCGGAAAATCCTGCTGCCCGGCGGCCGCGGCGGCAAGGGTAACAACTTTTTCAAAACGGCCACCCATCAGGCGCCGCAATACGCCCAACCCGGCGAACCCGGTATCGAACAATGGATCGTACTGGAACTCAAAGTATTGGCCGACGTCGGGCTCGTCGGGTTTCCCAACGCGGGTAAAAGCACCCTGCTCAGCGCCGTCACTGCCGCCAAACCCAAAATCGGCGACTATCCCTTTACCACGCTGGTGCCCCAACTGGGCATCGTCCGCGTGCGCGACAACCGGACCTTCGTTATGGCCGATATTCCCGGTATCATCGAAGGCGCCCACGAAGGCCGGGGTATCGGTCACCGCTTCCTGCGCCACATCGAACGCAACTCGGTGCTGCTGTTCCTCATCCCCAGCGATACCAACCGCAGCCTGCGCGAAGAGTACGATATCCTGATCAATGAACTGAACGAATTCAACCCCGAACTGCTCGACAAGCCGCGCCTGCTGGCCGTCAGCAAATCCGACCTGATCGACGACGACCTGGAAAAAATGCTGCGCCCCACACTCCCCCCGGGCATCGACGCAATCTTTATCTCCGCCGTGACCGGCAAAAACCTGCAGGTACTGAAAGACCGCCTGTGGGAAATGCTCAATGTGGGAGATGAGGATGTGAGGATTTGAAGATGAGAGGATGCGAGGATTTGACAAAAGGGGTATTTCTGCTCTCAACTGTTGGTGAAGCGGTGAGGTGGTGAAT
>JADZFP010000381.1 GCA_020849825.1 Saprospiraceae bacterium | reverse complement strand
ATTACGACGACTTTACGCGCAGCGACCTGGGTTTGCAACTGGGCGCCGGGGCTACTGTCAAGGCGGGCCCCGGCCGGGCCTTTGCCGAGTTGCGCTGGACGCAGGGACTCAAAGACCTCGATATTTTCCGGGACGGCACCACCACCCGGATGCGTACCCTTGGACTGATTTTTGGTTATTTGTATACGGTCAACAGCGGCCGTTAAGACAACTTTGTGTCGGGTTACATCGCTGTAATGCCGAAAGCCTGTTGTGCTGCGGGTTGGCCGGGGCGGACCATACATCGCCCCGGTCTTTCCCGAAGAATACCGTTAATTTTCGCCGCTGGGCCATTTTTTGACATGATGTGAAAAATTACGCCGTATTGCTCTTTTTGCTGTCTTCACTCTGTATGTACGGGCAATTGCCCCGCTACAATGCGCAGGTATTTGGTCCGGAGCAAGGCATCGGCGGGGGCGGCATCAGCGATATTTTCAAAGACCGGCAACAGTTTCTTTGGGTTATGGCAGCCAACTCCCTGCAGCGCTTCGATGGGCGCGAGTTGCGGAAATACCGATTTGAAAAAAACCTTGCGCAAGCCATTTGTGACGCTGAAAACCGGATTTGGGTTTTATCGGGGCAAAAGTTGTGGCGGCTGGATACGGATTTCGACCGATTCGTGGAGATAGGGCTCGATACCAGCGGCGGCAGCCGGCCCAGGGCCGTATTTCAACTAAAAGGGCAGCCCTTGTGCATACTTACGACGACCGGTATTTCAGCCTTGCGCCCCGAAACCGGTCGTTTTGAGACATTGTTGAAAAATATCCCTGTGCCTTTCAGCGCCAATTACGCCCGTTTCGATACCTGCGGAACCGTCATTTTTTATCCGGGCCCCCAAGCCCTGCACGCCGTCAACGTGCTGAGCGGAGAAACCCGCACCCTGCCGGTCGCTCATGAAATCCCTTATTTTCAAGCACTTACTCCTGATTTGGTGGCTTTGTCCGACTATGGTTCCACAACGTATTGGTACGACTTCGCCCGGGGCAAGGTGACACCTATCGATGCGCGGGCGTACGGCCTGCATGCAACCCGCCGTTACCTGGGCATCATGGGCGTCGAGCCGCTGGGAGGGGATCGTTTCCTGATGACGACCCGCTTGGGGATCATGATTTATGATTTGCGAACGGATACTTTTCGCAGGGAACGCATCCTGGCGGGCGGGAAGCCCCTGGAGTACGAGGATGCCCTGTTCCGGCTGTTTCTCGAACCCGACGGCACGGCCTGGGCACACAGCGTCAATCAGGTGGTGGCTTTTACGGCCGTTCAGAAAAGTATCGGACTCCTGCGCAACTACCACTATGAAGCCCCGCGCCAGTGGAACAACAGGGTGGTCGGTTTTGCCGAAGACGACCGGCAGCAACTCTGGTTTGGCGGTGGCGACGGCTTTAACTGCCTCGACCTGACAACGGGCGATATCCGTTCCCACAAACCGCTCGAAGGCGCCACAGACCGCCTGGCACACGGTAGTGTAAGGGGAATCGGCTGGGACGGTCGCTACGTCGTGCTCGGTCCCACCGACAAGGGCGTGTGGTTGTTCGATCCGCGTACGGAACGTTACCGCCGGCCGGTATATGCCAGCGACAGCGCCCGAATTGCCGTTGAACGCGATTTTATCGATCACCTGCTCGTGTTGCGCAACAAAGACATCATTGTCTGCGGGCGGTTTCACGTGTATCGCATCAAAGCGCCCGATTATCGACTCGATTTTCTCGATTTTCCCGGCGAACGCACCAACTCAAACGTGGCATACGAAGATGCGCAGGGCCGGCTTTGGGTGGGCACGCATGCCGGGCTGTATGGGATCGACCCGTCTGGACAATCATTTTATCAACAAAAAATGCCCACCGTTATCAGTATCTGGCAAGACGACCAGAACACTTTTCTGATCGGTACCAGCGAGGGGTTGCGGCGTATCCGGGCCGATCAGCCGCAAAATCCCGTCGAAATGATCGATTCGCCTGCGGAGGGCGTGGGCGTTACCGTGGTGTTTCGCGACAGCCTCGGCAGGGCCTGGCTCGGTACGTTGGACGGCTTGTTTCTGGCCGACCCTCCCCTGACGGTTTTTCGAAAATTCGATTTTGCCGACAACCTGCAAAGTCCGGTTTTCCATGGCTGCAGTTATTTGAGGCTGAGCAGTGGAATGGTAGTGATGGGCGGCATCAATGGGCTCAATTATTTCTTTCCCGAAAAAATACCCCTGGAAGACCGCCCGCTGTCGGTCAGTATCGCCAGGGTACGGATCAACGACGGCGACAGTGTGCTGTACGCCCCCAGCCAGCCCTTCGAGCTCGGGTTTCGGTACAATACGCTTACGGTCGAGCTCGCTGCGCCGTATTTTAACAATGCGGCAAAAGTTCAATACCGCTACCGGCTCTGGGGACAATCGGCCAACTGGGCGCCGCTGGGCCTGAGCAACAACCTGCGACTCAATAAACTGCCCCCGGGCGATTACCGCCTGGAAGTGGAAGCCTCGCTTACCGGACAAACCTGGTACAAGGCCGCTCACCCGCTGGCGTTTACCGTGTTGCCGCCTTTTTGGCAAAGCTGGCCTTTTCAGATTGCCATACTGGCCACCCTCGCACTTCTGCTCTGGGCCTGGGTGCGCTACCGCGAAAACCGCCTGAAAAAACGCCAGCAGGAAGAACTGGAAATGGCCGCGCTGAAAAACACAGCCCTGCAATACCAACTGGAAACCGAACAGGTGGTCAACTTTTTCAGCCGCTCCATCAGCGCCAAAGTGACGGTCGACGAAGCTTTGTGGGATGTGGCGCAGCAGTGCATCTCCCGACTGGGTTTTGAAGACTGCGTGATTTACCTGCTCGACGAAACCCGGAGAGCCCTGGTGCAAAAAGCCGCCTGGGGACAAAAGTCGACGGGTAATCAACAGATTGTCAATCCCATCGAAATACCGCTGGGCCAGGGGATCGTCGGGGCAGTGGCCCAAAGCGGCGAACCCGAACTGATTGCCGACACCCGGCTCGATGCGCGTTACATCGTCGACGATGCCGCGCGGCGCTCCGAGCTGGCGGTGCCCATTCTGGAAGAAGGCAGGGTGATCGGCGTGATCGATACCGAACATTCGCGCCCCAATTTTTACACCCCCTGGCACCTGCAACTGCTGACGGCCATTGCAGCCTTGTGCAGCAACAAAATCGCCCTCGCCCGCACGGAAGAAGACCGCCGGCAGGCGCTCCTGGTGGCCGTCGACAATCAGCGCAAGGCTGCAGAAGCCCGTTTGCAAAGCATGCGGCTGCAAATGAATCCGCATTTTTTGTTCAATGCCCTCAATTCCATACAGCAAATGACCCTCAGCGGCAACGGCGACGGGGCGGCGCTTTATTTGTCCAAATTCTCCAAACTGCTCCGTCTGGTGCTCACCTACAGCGACCGCGACTGGGTGTCGCTGCGCGAAGAGTTGGATGTGCTGCGCCTGTATCTCGACCTCGAATCGCTGCGCTTCGACGACACGTTCGAATATGCCGTCGTGTGCGAACCGGGGCTCGACCAGGACGATTACCGGGTGCCCACCTTGCTCATCCAGCCTTTTGTGGAAAATGCCATCTGGCACGGGCTGCTGCACCGCGAAGGGCGCCGGGTACTGCACGTCAGTTTCAAAACCAATCCCGAGGAAGCCCTGGTTTGCACAATCGAAGACAATGGTATCGGCCGCGAAGCCGCCCGCACGTTTGAACCATCGACGCCGCATACCGGCAAGGGCTTGAGCGTCAGCCTCGAACGGCTCAAAACGCTGAACCAGCGCCATCGGCAGAACAACACGCTCGATATCATCGACCTGTACGATACCGACAGCCGGCCAGCCGGAACCCGGGTTCAAATCGTTTTACATTAAGCAGCCCAACTGCCCTGCCTATGCTCTCCGCCCTTATTATCGACGACGAACAACGCGCCTCCGATATCCTGCAACTGATGATCGAACGCTTCGTGCCGGCCATCGAACGCGTCCGGTGCTGCAACGACGCCCGGCAGGCCGCGCAGATGATCCACGAGTTTCAACCCGATCTGCTCTTTCTCGATATCCGCATGCCCTATCTCGACGGCTTCGAGGTACTGAAACAAATACGGCACAAACGTTTCAAAATTATTTTCACCACGGCCTATCAGGAGTACACCCTGCAGGCATTGCGTTTCAGCGCTTTCGACTACCTGCTCAAACCGGTCGATTTGCAGGAATTGCTCAACGCCGTGCAGCGCTTTCAGGAACACCGGGAAGAGCTGAGTTTCCAGACCGAACAACTGCGCAATGTGTACAACAACCTCTCTGCAACCGACCCCAACCAGTTCCGGCTGGCGATTCCTTCCAAAGACGGAGTGTATTTTTTTCTTCCCGGAGAAATCGTCCGACTGGAGGCGCTGGGCAGTTATACTAAAATTTACCTGAGCGACAAGCGCTCTCATCTGGCGTCAAAAAGTTTGGGCGAATACGAAGCATTGCTTACAGATCAGGGCTTTGTACGCACGCACAAATCGCATTTGGTCAATCGGGTGCATGTTTCCTATCTCGATCATGAAGGATTTTTGGTGATGCGCGACAGCAGCCGTGTGGAAGTGTCGCGGCGGCGCAAGGAGGAAGTTGTGCAGCAACTTCGATAGCGGGTTTTCTATTTTTACCCCGTAAAACAAAATTACCGCTTCAATGAACGCCACACCCAAACGCCGCCTCTCCTTGCGCGAACCGGCACGTCGTATGCTTCAATTCGGCCGTCAAATTCTCGTGCTGACCGATATCCGCCGGCCGGAAAGCTGGCTGGGCACGCTGGTTTCGCTGTTGCTCCGGATCGGCACTTTGTCGCTGATCGTGTTTGCGGCGATACTCATTTGGCGTCTGTTGCGCAGCGATGGCTATGTGATCGAGGCATTTACCGTCCCCAAGGCGCTGGATGAAGCAGGTTTTCAGGGACAGGTACTGGCGCGCATGGCGCAGGACGAGTTTTTGAAGGTCAAGGAAATCGCGGCCTCGGTCAAAGCCGATTCGGTGAACATGCAGGGCGACGAGATGCCCGAACTCAACGTCGCCGTCATGGGCTTTGGCGTTTCGCTGCGGAGCGTGGCTTTTCAATTGCGCGAATTGTTCGGCCGCCCCAACAACGTCATACGCGGAGAGGTGACCCTCGCCGACAGCACCCTGTCGCTCACTTTGCGCATGACCGGGTTCCAGCCGGTTGTTTTTTATGAAAAAATAAATGACGGCCTGCGGCCTGCCTTGAGCCGTTTGCTGCGCAGGGCTGGCGAACAGGCCCTGGGCAACTACGATCCCTACCGCCTGGCCATCTATTACAACCGGCAAATGCGGATCGAGGAAGGCATCAAAGTGGTGGGCGATATGCTGGTGCGGCGCCCGCAGGAAGCGCATTGGGCTTATCTGGCATGGGGCGCAATGCTCGAAGATCAGGGCAAATACGAGGAGGCGATGCAAAAGTTTGAGCACTCCGCGCGAATCAAACCCGATTTCGCCCTGCCCTGGATGCGGCAAGCCTGGTGTTTTCAAAAACAGGGTAATAATGCCGAAGCCATAAATAAAGCGCAGAAAGCGCTTGAACTGGCGCCCAATGAAGCGATGTACTGGAATGCCTGCGCCAATATGCTCAATCAGGAAAAGCGCTACGACGAAGCGGACCGCGCGTATTCCAGGGTGACCGAACTGGTGGGCTGGACCGATGGCTGGCAAATCAACTGGGCAGAGGCCAAACTGAACAGGGGCGACGTGGAAGGTGGCAAACAATTGCTCCGGGAAGTGATTGAAAAAAGCGATGTCGAACTGACGCGCACCCTGGCAAGGGCATTCATCAGCCTGGTTGAGGGCGACTATGAAACGGCCACCAAAGCCGTGTTCGAGGCCGCCGCGCTCGATCCCAACAACGGCTTTGCCGTGCGTTCGGCTCAGCAGGCTTGTTTGCAAAAGGGCGATTATCAGCGCGCGATTCAATTAGGCACTTCTATCCGGTTCAACTCGGAAAATGCAGAGCAGAAACAGATGATTCTCAACCTGACGTCTATGGGTTTCAATCTGTCGGGACAGCAGGATTCGGCTATTGTATATGCGCAAAGAGCCATTTTGGCCGATTCAACGGTGGGTTTTCCCTACGCCACGCTGGCAGAAGCGTATGCGATGAAAGGTCAGAACGAACTGTTCTTCTTTTACCTGGAAAAAGCCTTTCAAAAGGGGATGAAAGCATCGGCGATCAACGGCCAGGAGGAGCCCTACGGGCGTTTTGCACAAAATCGCCGCTATCGGAAGCTGTTGGAAAAGTATAAAAAATAGGGCTGTTTTGATGGTTCAGGCGGAGGGCGCAACGGGGGGGCGGGGAGAATTTCACGCGAAGGGTGCACAGGAGTAAGGCGCGCAAAGGAGGCGCGCAGGGAGAATTTCACGCGAAGAGCGCAAAGGAGCAAAGCGCGCAAAGGGGGGCGTATTTTTTATTGCACGCAGAGGCGCAGAGGCGCAGCGTTTTTTGATAGGAAGTCATGGCTTCTTTCTTTGCGCACTTTGCT
>JADZFP010000380.1 GCA_020849825.1 Saprospiraceae bacterium | reverse complement strand
TTAGATTGAAGCAATCGCTAATAATCGCGGGTAATTTCTTCTCTCAACATCGCCGACCTGGAGGTCGGCGCTACAGCGCTACTTGCGACCGAAATCGGCAGGAATCTCTCCCCAGGCTTCCGTCTCCCATTTCAGGATCGGATTGGTCACCTTGTTGACTGCCAGCCATTTTTCCGCCCGGTCGATCAGTTCAAAGATTTTATTGTTCCGCCCGGTTCGTTCAAGTTTGGTGCGGCATTTTTTGGCTTTGATCCAGAGTTGTGCATTTCGGGAGTCGGAGTAAATAGGCAATTGGGGTTTACCCTCTTTTTGCAGCAGCGCCAGCGCATGTACAATGGCGAGAAACTCGCCGATGTTGTTGGTGCCGTCGTCGAGCGGCCCGATATGAAACAATTCTTGTCCGGTGGCAGTATAAACACCCCGGTACTCCATCGGGCCCGGGTTGCCGCTGCAGGCAGCATCGACCGAAAGGCTGTCGCGAAGGATTGCGGCCGCGGAGGGCGGGGCAGATTTTTTGGGCGCAGACTTTTGCACGTGCGCCCAATAGTTCCCTTTAAAAGCCTGTTCCGCTTCCGCCTTGTTGGGAAAACTCTTGTATTTGGCAGCAGGAAAACCATCGACCTGCCGTTTGGCATCGGCCCAATCGTCGTAAACGCCGGGAGTATGTCCTTCCCAGACGACGTAGAATTTTTTCGCCATGATAACTGCTTGAATGCAGGAGTAGTTCAGAGTTTCAGCAGGTCAAAACTGTAGTACAGCGATACGCCGCGCAGTCCCACGCGTCCGTTGTAGAAGGCCGGGTCACCGTCGCCGCGGGTGGTATAGAGGTTGTCGAGATTGGAGAAGCCCAGGTTGGCGCGCAAACCCAGGCGGCCGCCGATGTCTTTTTTGCCAAAATTCAGTTTGTACTGGAACCCGGCGAGCACGCCAACGTCGGTCTTTTTGAAATCGTTATTGGCTTTGAACAACTTGTTGTCTTCGTCGGTGGGCAGTACTGTGCCATTGGTGCCGGTAAACAAAAGCCGTCCGAGATAAGGCCCGACGATAAACGACAGTTTGCCGTCGCGTTTCAGCGTAATTTCCGGCACAGCGGCCAGCACGAGCCAGGTTTGCCCGTAGGTGACATCGCGCCGGTATTCCGTAAAAGCCGTATCGATCACGACAAAATCGGCTTTGGCATGTGAATATTTACCGATAAAGCCCAGCTCAAAATTGAGCGACACAAATCCGCCGCGGCCCCGGAAGGAGAATTGGGTGCCCAGTTCCCAGCCCGGTTTGGGGCTGTACTCCGGGCTCGACTGGCCGTTGCTCAGGTTGAAGTTGCCGGTGGCGTGCTGGGTAAACAGGTTGCCGCCGGCGCGCAGGCGAAATTCCATGCCGGCGGGTGTGAATTCCCGTTCGAATACGTATTCCTGTTTGGTATCGCGGTTGCCGCGGCGGCCTTCGGTCGTGACCTGGAGTTCGCGGTTGCCGAGCAGCAGGTAGCGGATTTTTTTGGGATCGTCGTGTTCGGGGTTTTCAAAAAGGTAACCATCCCAGTCGGCCTGGGTCATTTTGAACGTGACCGGCTGATTTTGATTCTGGCCGCGCACGATAACGGTGTAAAAGATATTGGTGTCGCGGCGTTCGAGGCGCATGGTTTCGAGGGTGATCGTGTCGCCGTTTTCGGGCCGGATGCGCAAGCCGCGGCCGGTCATCGAACTGTCGTCGACGATACGCCAGACTTCGAGGCGGTCGCCGCGGTCGGTGGGCATGAACCAGGTGCCGTCGAGGCCGCGCAATTCGCGGAAGATGGCTTTGGGGTTGTCAATTTGGGCGGAGAGCAATGCCGGCGTGAAGACACAGGCGATCAGGAAGAACTGGCGAATGGTCATGGATAAAGATAATTTGTGGCAAAAAAACGAAGAAGCGACCGAAACTGTACATTTGAGAGGCGATTCCTCATTTTTCGTCATTAAACCCAATGGAACGTCCCGGATGAAAACAGGCCAGTTGATCAATTTTTATGTGCCCTTTATTGAAAACAACAAGAACGTATCGCCCGACGATCAGGCAATCCTTTTTCTCGACAAGGCGACCGATCTGATCCGGGCAGGCGCGCCGGGCGTAGGTTTTACGTATTCTGCCAACTACGGCCAAACCCGGGCGATCCAGCAAACCTATTTTTCCGGCGGCTGGAATACCCAAACCAGCGGCGCCAACCAGGCCAAGGTCGTGGAAAGTCTCGAAGCGCTGCTGGGCAGCAAATACACGGCTTTACAAGGCAAATTGCACATCCTCCCGATTACTACGATGAACGCTTATGTTCAGATCGTCGCCCCCTGGAACGACGATGTTCATCTCGGTATCGTTACGACCGACCTCGACCGGATTGAAAATTACCTGAAAAGCGGCTGGACGGTACTGGGCTGGCAAAACCAGATCTCGGTTAACCATCCCAAACATCCCTATGCCGTGGGCGGCGGCGTCGCGCAAGGGATGCCCGCGGCGGTCTCCGACAAGATTCAACAAACGCTGATTTTACTTTCCACGACGTACCATTAACCTTTTGCCAGATGAACACTACCTCCAATATTTCGCCCCGGCCGAAATCCGTAGTCATTAACAATCAGACTTACACGCTCGTTGCTTTTTATTACCCGGATCACGACACCGCCTGGGACAAGGTGTACTGTGCCCAGTTCCTGACCAATTTTTATCAATGCCCCATTACATTGACCATCGACGGCATCAGCGGTCACTTTGTTTGTGCCGAAGCGGCTTTTCAGGCGACTAAATGGTGGCATAATGCCGCCAACCGCAAATCTTTGGAAGATGCAACGTCCGGCACCGATGCTTTTACCCGTAAAAAAGGATTTTCCAACCCGGACTATTCCTACGCAGGCTTAGGCCAGTTGGGCGCCATGAGAGCCGTTCTTGAGCAAAAATTCAGCGATCCTTTGCTAAAACAAGGTTTGCTGCAAACCGGAGAAGCCTATTTACTGGAGCACAGGGAATACCAGCATGGCCCGCAGAGCGGCGACACCTTCTGGAGTGATGCCAGCGACGGTTCGGGCGGCAACCACCTGGGGCTTACGCTCATGGCGTTGCGTGCCGCATTGGGCGGTTCGCCAGCCCCGGTTGGGCAGTACACCGTTGCAGATTTTAGCCGGCAGGTGTAGCAGCTTTACGGCGGATCGAAGCGTCTGATCATTTGCTTCGTAACTTTCGCCGCAGAAGCCGGTTTTTACTATGCAAAGACACCTGTACTTACTCTCGATTTTATTCTTTTTCCGGGAATTACCCGCTCAAAACATTCAGATCGACTATTCCTCGCCGACGAGTTTTTTCGTGTGCGATACCGCGGTATTCACCCTGTCGCTGAGCAACAACAGCGCAGTGGCTTCGGGGGCGATCAACACGACGATCAATCTGCCACCGGGCGTCGATTATGTGCCCGGTTCGGTAACCGGCGCCGCTGAAAACGGGGGGGCTTCCAATGCGCCCGTTTTTTCGATCCCGGGACTGGCGGCCGGCGGTAGCCAGAGTCTCACATTTGTCGCGCGGGCGTCCTGCGATCTGGTGGCGGCGATCAATGCCGGCCAGCAATTTGCCAACACGATAGGGGTCAGCTGGCCGGGCGGTAGCAGTAGCGTCACGACGGCGCCCTATCCCATAGAAACGCCTTTGTTATTGATCGTAAGCAGTACCAATACCAATACGTTTGCGCAATTGGGTCAACAGGTCGTCCGCACCTTTACCATTCGGAATACGCGCCTGGGCGCTTTGAGCGGATTTACTTTTCAGGATAGTTATCCCGATGGCGGATTTACGGTGAGTGCCGACGTCGGTACGGTGACGGCCAACACAGGCACGCTTTTTATCCTGCAACTCGGCCCCGCTGATTTTCAGCAGATTGGCGACGGCGACGCTTTGTTCGAGTTGGGGGAGGAAATCATCGTGACGGAGACTTTGACTATAACGGAGTGCGGTATTGACCTGAACCAAAGTTTGTCGACGCTGAATGCCTCCTGGAGTTGCGACGGCGAGGTGTGTCAGAACAGCAACAGCATGGCGACCGTCCATTTTTTGCAATCGGGCGGCAAACCCAAACTCAAATTTAAAGGCGTCGTCAATGTACAGGAAGACCTCTGCGGCGAATTGCCTACGCGCCAGCACGTGACGATCACCAATGTGGGCGATCAGCCGGCCATCGGCTCCTGGTACTGCCTCTTCATGCTGGAGGGCGACGGCGGCCCGGACATTCCCTGGGCCGGCATCGATACGACAACGCTGGGAGTCGACAGCGCGGGAGTCTGGAAGCGATTGTATGCCTACTCGGCCATTCCGGCCACGCTGTGGGATTGTCCCGGAGAAGGTCCGTTTTATTCAAACGTTTGTTTCAATGTACCCTGGATTGGGCCGGGGGATTCGGTCGTGGTGGGGTTTGATCTGTACGCCTGTTCGGCCGAGTGTCCGAGCGATTTTGCCGGTTGGCAGATCGATTACTGGTTGCCCAAAAATTGTCCGCCGGGCGAAGTGGAGAACGGCTACGGCATTGGCCCGGCGCCGTACGTCATCGATGTGCTCGACGACCCCGAATGGCAGATTTGCCTGAAAGAACCCATGCAGGACGATCAGGAATACGCCATACTGTACAGTCTCAGTTCCTTGTTGCTGTCCGATTCACAAGGCGTCGTGCGCGTCAGTTTCCGTTTGCCTTGCGGGATGAGTTGGGGCACGCAGCCGTTTACGCTCAACGGTATCAGTCCGGTTGGTACCGGCGTTTACCCCGATGCCGACACAACGGTGCATTGGTTTGAATTTCCGACGCCGATCGGACAATCGTTTGCGGTGGGGCAGTTCAGCGTTGTCTGGGATTGCGACCAACCCTGTGCCGACCGCGAGAGCGAGTGCCTGCATTATTTCGACGGCCCGGGAGACTGCCCCATGCCCTGCGACGCCGACCCCGACTCATTGCCCCGGACCGGTTTGCGGGTGATTTCCGAATTTTTGCTGCATCCGCTGGTGGCGCCCGGTTGCGGCATCAAACAATGCCTGGAATATGATCTGGTGTACGATTGTTCGGGCGATTCCTGTTTGACGCCCGTCAGTGGATGGGTGGAGCATCAATCGGGTATTTTGCGCAGCAGTTGGGGACTGCCCGACAACGACGGCGACCGCATCGCGGATGCCGGCGGGACACTCGATTTCAACAAGATCAGACTGGATCGTTTTATGCCCGGCGATACGGCGGAGACGCTTTTGCAGGGTGTGGTGCGCGGCAGCCAGCCCGGTCTCTCCTTTGAAAACGGCCTGTTGCGGCTCTATTTCGATGCCTATGAATCGGATATCGACATCGATACGGGTACGCTTTTCCCGCCCTGCGGGTATTTCGACAACCATTTGATCGCCCCGCTGAGCGCTGTGCTGCGTTTGCGCGACGCGGAGACCGGGCAAGTGTACACCTGCACGCTCGGCGAACCGGAGAAGGACTGCTACGACCGGCAAATCGTGACGATCAACGTGAATTCCCTGCTTTGTGCCGATACCATCAACAACATGTCCGGTCTGAGCTGGACCTGGGATATTTCACCGGCGGCGCTCGCGGCGGCGGGTTGTGCCGTGCCGGCCGGTTTTGTGTTTACGGATGGCGACAGTATTGCGTTGCGGGTGGTGAGCCGTTTTTTAAATCCTCTGCCCACCGATTTGCACTTGAACATCCGTGCCGGCACCTTCGCCAGTGTGTTCAATGGTTACGAGCCGGCGACGGATAACTATGCCGCGCCGCCGCAGGATTTTTCCTGCTCCTGCCCCTACGACCTGATTCAATACACGCCGGTGCAGGTTTTTCTCAACCGCTCGAAATATTACCTGCCGCCCTGCGAGCCCTCGGTTTCGCCCATGCAGGAGGATTTTACGGTGCGGCTTGCCTTCGGCGATTTTTTTCCTTTTGAATACAGACCTATCGTCCGTGTTCGGCAAATGAATGACCTGGTGCCGACGCCCGTGGTGTTGACCAACACGTTCCTCGACAGCCTTGAATTGCAGGATGGTCCTGTCATTTTGCAGGACGTACCGCTGGGCAGCAGCGTGGACGGCGAGCTGTTCGCCACCCCGCTGACCGAATTACCGGAGGTGGACGAGGGTTTTACCCTGCATTTTAACCAGACTTATGAAGCCTCCTGCAACCTGAATCTGATCAAACCGCTCGACGTCGGGGTTTTATTCAACTGGTTGCCGCCGCTTCCCTTCGGAGAAGAAGGCATCGTGGATACGATTTTTTCATACGACCCGATCAAAGAGGACACTTTTGCCTTTATCCCCATCCGGCCGGCACTAACGGCATTTTCACCCCAGCCCAACCTGATTGGGACGGGCAACGAGAGTTTCTGGGAGTTCACCCTGCTGGCGGTCGGCGACCCGGTGACGGCGCCCAACGGCTGGGTTTATCCGCAATCGAACAGTGGCTTGCTGACCGATTTTCAACTGCTCGAACTACCGGGACTGACGCCGGTTCCGGCCGTTAATGGAATTTTCCAGATTGGGGAAGTACCTTCTGGCGATGTGCGGCAATACCGGCTCGTGGCGCGGAACAACAGTTGCGGGGAGGAAATCCTGCTGCTTTTTTATGGCTGGAACTGCGATACGCTTACTGTGGCCAACGATTTTGCCTGCCAGCGGAAAAATATCGTGCTGAAAGTACAGGCGCAGCCCGCCGAACTGGAAATCGACATTGTTTCACCGGCCGGAACGGCTGCTTTGTGCGACACGACGGATTACCACGTAGTGGAAGTGTTCAACGCCTTGTACGGGGCGGCTTACAATCCGCGCCTGGGTTTTCAGTTGCCGCCGTATCTCGACCTGGCGCCGGGCAGTTGCCAAATTGCTTTCCCGACGGGCGCCAACTGGCAGAGCCTGCCCGATCCGCAGCCGCAACCGAACGGCTGGCTGGGCTGGGACCTGGCCGACTGGAACGCAGCGCTGGCGCAGGATGGCCTGGCGGGATTTCCGTTTGCGCCCGATCATTCGTTGAGCGTACGATTCCGGACCCTGAGTAATTGCGGATTTGTTTCAGGTGATAAAATTCTGTACCGCACCTCGGCAGAGCAAACCTGCGGCGATACCACCAACCTGCTCGTGAAGCCCGGCGACCCGATTGCGCTCGACGGGGTGCCGCCGCCTTACCAGGCCGCATTGAGCATCGGTTCGGGCGCTCCGCCGCCCGTTTTATGCGGCATGCCGGCGCCGATGCAGGTGCAGTTTAGTGCCGACGCCGCCACAGGCGCATCGGATAGCATTTTTGTGCTGCTTCCGCCCGGCGCGACGTATGTGGCCGGTTCCTACCAGCCCGGCGCCAATGCCCCGACGGAGGCGCCTTTTATTCAAAATATTAATAATCAGGTTGTTTTACAATGGCGGCTCTTGCCCGGAATGCCGGCGGGAAGTGCCGTCGGAATGGGTTTCAAGGTGCAAAACCTGGGCGCTGCCGGCTGTGTGCCGGATACTTTCCGGGTATGGTCGACCCAACAGCAAAGCGCGGTGTGTGTAGCCGACGGTTCGCTGTGTTCTTTCAGCACACAGACGGGCGAGGCTTCCTATACCCTGCAAATTGCACACCCGGAGTTGAGTCTGAATGCTTTTAACGCGACTTTGGAGAACAACACGGCCAGCTTTACCATAAGCCTCACCAATACCGGCACGGTGAATATCGAAGACCCTTACATCCTGCATTTTTACCGCGACAATGATGGCAATGGCGTCCTCTCGGCCGGTGATGTGTTGTTGGAAACAGCAAGCAGTCAGGCAAATACTGCCCCAGGCCAGACCGTGACGCTCACTGGCGCCTTGTCGATCGAACTGGCGGACCTCTGCCGCCTGATTGTGTCGCCCGAGCTTTCAGCGCTTTGTCTGTGCGATACCCTGAGCCTTGGGCTGGATTCGCTGGGCATCAGCCTGGCGCCGCTGGCGATATGTTCCGGAGAGGCGGTCAGCCTGGGCGTTGGCCCACAGCCCAGCCATCAATACGCCTGGTCGCCCGCCAACGGATTGAGTTGTACCGATTGCGCCGATCCGGTTTTGCAGGGTATTTACAACCCCAACCCGCAGACTCAGGTGCTGACGTACCAGCTGACGGAATCTTCGGGCGCCTGCGTGGCTACGGGGGTTCAGGAGATCAGTATTTATCCCATGCTTCATGCGCTCAATGCGGATACCAGCATTTGCGCGGGGCAAGCGGTATTGATCGAAGCTACGCCGGCGTGGTTGTATCACTGGACGGGGCCGGGTATACAGGACCCTTCGTTGCCCAGTCAATTGGTAGCGCCGGAGCAAACCGCGGTGTACATGGTGGACATTACGGACGCCAACAACTGCACGGGCGTCGACATGGTACTTGTGACGGTGCTTCCGACCCCGGAATTTGACTTTGACCAGGATACACTCGGGGTATGCGGCGCCGAACAATTGCCCCTCGATGGTCCGGAAGGCCCGGATTTGACGTATGAATGGTCGCCTGCCGGCGCCGTCAGCAACCCCTCTATTGCCGATCCCGTATTTACCGGTCAGCAAAATACCTTGCTCATCCTGACGGTGACGAATGCCGAACAGTGTGTCGCCAGTGATAGTATTTGGGTCGGGTTTTCCAACAATCCGGTTATTGAACTCTCGGTCACGGCACTGGCAAATTGCATCGGCGATACCGCGACGGTGAGTCTGACCGGTGCGGAAACGTATCAATGGTCGCCGGCTTCGGGTGTGATTTGCCTTTCAGGCGATTGCAGCGAAGTGTGGCTCGCGCCTTTGCAGACGACCGTGTACGAGGTAATCGGCGTCAATGTATTTGGATGTGCGGATACGGCTGCCTTGACTGTGACGGTACCGGGAGCGGTACAAAACACTGCCGAGACGCTGGTCACCTGCATAGGTGAGCCTGTTGCGGTTTTTGATGTGGCGACGGATGCGCCGGGGCTTTATTGTCGTACTTTTTCTGCTGCAAGCGGCTGCGATTCAACACATTGTATCACATTGGTCGCCAATGACACCTTGTATGCGGAGTTGCTGCGAGCACTTTGTCCGGGTGCGACCGTATCGGTTGGCGGGGTAAATTACACGCAGCCGGGGCGTTATTGCCAGACCTTTTTGACCCAGCAAGGCTGCGATTCGACGATATGTGTGGTAGTGGATGCTGTGACATCTCCCGCGGTTGATACGTTTGTACGGATCGTGATTGGACCGGGCGAGACGCCGGTGCTGAGTTTGCCGGGCGGGTTTGCGGGTTATGCCTGGTCGCCGACGGAGTATTTGTCGTGCGGAGATTGCCCGGCGCCGGTTTTTACACCGCCCGTGCCGGCGCCCGACAGTCTGACGTACACGGTCACGGTGACCAATGCAGCCGGTTGTTCGGTCGTGGTGACGTATCGAATCCGCATGTTACCGCCCTGCGATCCGGCGAAGATTCGAATCCCCGATGCATTTTCACCCGACGGCGACGGGACCAACGACGTGTTCCGGCCGATAAAACAGGAGGGACTGGAAGTGATTCTGGGGCTTGAAATTTACAACCGCTGGGGGCAAAAGGTGTACGCCGGCAACGGCTCCGATGCGGGCTGGGATGGCCGGATAGACGGCAAGGCGGCAGCGGTGGATACCTACATTTACGTGTTGGAGGTGGTTTGCGACGGGGAGAAAGAGAAAAGGGTAGGGGAGCTGAATTTGTTGCGGTGAGCGCAACGTCCGATACCAGGCTTTTTGATATGCAATGACCAAATTCTGACACTAATTTCTACCTTCCCCGTGCAACCCTGCCCAGGGTTATTTGTCATTACAGACGATCGAATCACAAAATGGATGCTACCCAAACGCACCGCGAGCTGGTCGAACGCTGCAGAGAAGGCCGCCGCGACGCGCAATTTGAACTCTACCGCTTGTATTCGCGGGCGATGTACAACACCGCCTTGCGAATGCTGCAGAACTCGCATGACGCCGAAGATGTGCTGCAGAGCATCTTTGTCGAGGTGTTCGGCAAACTGGATTCATTCCGGCACGAAAGCAGCATCGGCGCCTGGATGAAGCGGATTACCGTGACTAAATGCATCAATTTTCTCAAAAGCCGCCGCCTGACTTTTTCAGAACTCAGTCCAGGCTCCGACAAGTTCGAGGAAAGCGATGCCGAACCGGAATCGCCCTACACCGTGGAACGCATCAACCGGGCCATCAATACGCTGCCGGATGGTTATCGTGTGGTGTTCAGCCTTTATGCGGTGGAAGGTTACGACCATGAAGAAATCGCCCAGATCCTGGGTATCACAGAAGCGACCTCAAAATCACAATACAGCCGTGCAAAAGCCAAACTCAGAGAAATATTAAGCGATTAATTTTACCCTCCTCAAAATACCCACCTGCTTCAACGCATTGATAATGAACGATAAACTGCGGATTTTTATTCAGAACAACCGGCCGGCATTCGACGCCGCCGAACCCCCACCCGGCCTGTGGGACAATATCGAACGCTCGCTGGATCGACTGGGCAACGCACGGGGCCCGGAGCGGTTTGTACTGCTGAACCGCCCGCTGCTCGACACCGCCGAACCGCCCGCTGCCCTTTGGAATACGCTTGAAAAAAATCTCGGCAACGCATCCGATCCCCTCGAGTGTTTCATCCGGGAACAACGCGAAGCCATCGATACCGAAACCCCCGACCTGCGCGTATGGGCAGGTATTGAAAAAGCCCTCCAACCGCAAACCAATGCCATGAAAGTCGGCTGGAGTCGCTATCTGCTCCGCGCCGCCGCTGCAGTTGCCCTGCTGGTGGTCGGCATCGGGCTCGGATTGTGGTACGCCGGCGCCCGTCAGACGGAGATCGCCGGCATGACCCTCAGCCAGGTCTCCGGCGAGTACGCCGAACTCGAAAACTTTTACCAGCGCGACATTGCCGCCAAACAACAACGCCTGGTTTCCTATTCCGGCAGCAACGGCGTGGAAGTGCAGGAAGATTTGCAGCAGCTCGACCTCATTATGGCCGAATTGCAACAAGAACTGGCGCACGTGCCACCGGGTAACCGCGAACAGGTCGTGCGCGCTATGATTGAAAATTATAAGGCAAAAGCTGCCATCCTCGAACGTGTGCTCGAACGTGTGCAGGACCCGCAACAACTACCGAAAACGAAAATCAACAGCAATAAAAATGATGAAATCGAATCTATCTAAACTGCCCGCGCTGCAAAGTTGGCGGTCGGTCCTGGTCCTCGGATTTTTAATCCTGGGCCTCGCAACCGCCCGCGCCAATGGGCCTCAGCGCGAATTTACCCGTACCATCAACCGGGAATTCGGCATCACGCCCAACGGCCTTACCGCACTTTACAATCAGTACGGCAAAGTCAATGTCAATACCTGGGCCAACAACTCGGTCAAAATTGACATCACCATCATCGTCAATGCCAACGACCAACGCGGCGCCGACCGCACCTTCGACCGAATCAACGTGAACTTCATGAACATGCCCGACTACGTGAAGGCCGAAACCATGATCGATCGCGGCAACGGCTGGTGGGGGCCCGATTTCGGCAACTCCTGCCAGGATTTTAAAATCAATTACGAAGTATGGCTCCCGGCCGGTAATTCGCTCGACCTGAAAAACAAATACGGCAATTCCTATGTCGGCAACCTCAACGGCAAACTGCTGGCCGAGATCAAATACGGCGACCTGCGCGCCGAAACCCTCGGCGCCGATGCCGATCTGAGCATCAGCTACGGCAAAGGCAGCATTACGAAGGTTGTGAACGTGAGCGGACAAATCAGCTACGGCGGATTGTCCATTGGCCAGGCTTCCAACGTTCAGATCGACACCAAATACTCCGAACTGAAACTCGACCAGGCCGGTACGCTGCGCATTGTGTCGCGCTACGACGACATGAGCCTCGGCGACATCGGCGAATTGCGCCTGCAAACCAAATACGCCGACGTGCGGGTGCAAAGCGTGGGCTCGGCTTTCGTCACCGCGCAATACACCGACCTTTCCCTCCGGAACCTCACTACCCAGGTCGACGTGGACTTGACTTATGGCGATCTCAAAATTGACGCGCTCGGACGCAATTTCCAGGCAGTCAATGTGATCGGTAAATACACCGATACCAAGATTTACGTCGAACGCGGCGCTGCTTTCCGTTTCGAAGCGGAAGGCCAGCATACGGACCTTTCTTATCCGGCAGGCGCCAAAATGGTGCGCCAAACGGAAAAAGCCGGCAGTTCCAGCGCGCAGGGTTATGTTGGCGATGCCAATGCCCGCAGCGTCGTACGCGCCAAGCTGAATTACGGCGATTTTGTGTTGCGTTAAAAGCCGTCGAATCATACAAAGCCGCGAAGCGCGCAAAGCCCGTCCGGAGGGGATACTTTGCGCGCTTCGCGGCTTTGCGTGACATCGTATTCCCCTGATTCACCTGTCTCCCTCCTTTTGACTATACGTTTCAAATGTTTTTTTTAGCAGAAAAACACCCCGTTTAACCCAACCCCGCGACGCGTTTCGGTGTCTAAGCCAATAGAAAATAATTGGCTATGATCTATCAAAAACTACTCCTCTGCCTTGCGGCGGCGACTGCTTTCACGTCTGCTGCCCAGCCCACGCTCACCAACGATGTTTTTCCGCTGAACGGTATTGAATTCAGTATGGCCCAGGCTGATACGACTGCAGTGTCGCCCGGCGCTTCGGGCGCCGATCAGTTGTGGGATTTCTCTGGTTTGCAAGCTTTGAGTGTTACAGGGCCCGTCCG
>JADZFP010000379.1 GCA_020849825.1 Saprospiraceae bacterium | reverse complement strand
GGGCTTTTGTTGTTTGCCGGCGCCTGGCTGTATCAAAACTGGCACCGGGATATTCCGGAACAGGACCTGTTTTACCGCTACGCATTTCCCGAGTCCCGCTTCGTGCAAGTCGACGGTATGAACGTACACTACCGCGTTTGCGGCGAAGGCGACCCCATCGTGTTGCTGCACGATGCCAACAGCTCACTGAATACCTGGGCTGGCTGGACCGACTCTTTGAGCCGGCATTACCAGGTGATCAGCCTCGATCTTCCCGGATTCGGACTGACCGGGCCGCATCCGCAGGCGAGTTACAGCACCTTTATGTACACCGGTTTTTTCGACAAGTTTGTGCAGGCGCTGGGCTTGCGCAGGTTTCACCTCGCGGGTAATGGCCTGGGGGCGCAGATCGCCTGGTTTTACGCGACGGAGCATCCCGAGCGCCTCGGAAAACTGATTCTGCTGAATGCGCCCGGTTTTGAAAAAAAAGGCAGTGATTGGGTTGATTTACTGGCTCGAACGCCGGTTGTCAACCGGGTCATGTGGAAAATCACGCCGAAAAGGTTTATCGAGTTGATGCTGGAAGACGTGTACGCCGATGATCGGAATGTAACCGGGGCCTTGGTGCAGCGCCATTTCGACCTGCTGCTGCGCCCCGGCAACCGCAAGGCTTATACCGACAGGGCTTCGGTAAGTGAAAACCGCCCGCCAGTCGATCTTGTGGAAAGAATAAATCTCCCGACGCTTATCCTTTGGGGCGCGGAGGATACGCGGATTACGCCACAGTACGCGTACGAGTTTCACCGCAAAATTCACAAGTCGTTCCTCCGTATTTATCAGAATACCGGCCACTGGCCGCAGGAGGAAAACCCCTCGATGACGGCGAAAGACGTGCGCCGCTTTCTGGAGGGCAGGTTTTAACCTTTGTAATTTTGAAAATAAAGTGTTCGGTTGCCCAGGTCGAAAGCGCATAGCTGCCCGTACGGAGCCTGAACAAGCGCGCAGCCGCAGTCGATACAAAGTGCGGGCTTTCGGTCGAGCTCGCCCAGATCGTAAATTGTCTGGCTATGGGGTTGAGGTGTATGACCGTGAACGATTATCCGTTCGCCCAGCCATTTCTGATTGATTAAATCATGCCATTGCCTTATCCAAAGCATGGACGTAGTGTCGGCCAGAGGGTCGGCCACTTGAAAATTCAGGCCGGCATGTACCAGAATATAGCCGGGGAGTTCGGCCAGGTGCGGAAGATCGCCCATCCATTTCAGGTATTCCTTCGGAATTTCGAGAGCTCTTGCGACACCAAAACTGTGCAGCAACTCTTGTGTTTCAAGGCCCGGTCCCGTTTGTTTGTGGTCGGCAGCCACTTTGTTGAGCAACATCTGTTCGTGGTTGCCCCGAAGGCATTTCAGCGTGTAGCCCTGGTTGGAAAGCGCCCAGATCAGATCAATCACCCCTTTTGAATCGGGCCCCCGGTTGATATAATCACCCAACAGATACAGCGTGTCGGAGGGGGTAAGCGCGATTTTGTCGAGCAAAGCAAGCAGCGTATTTTTACAGCCGTGGATATCAGAAATTGCGAAAATCCGCATTTTTATAAATTATAAATATATTATTTTTGGTTTTATAGTGCAAAAATTCCAATATTATCCTGATTTTTGAAATTTCGTCAAAAATGCCTGACCTTGCAAGGGCCAAGAGAAGAATAGTGACCCTTGTGTTAAAATTCGTCTTAGGTGCGTCTCCCAGCCTGGAATAATACCATTTAACCTTTACAACCTTCGAGTAAGACTTTTTGCGCCAGATATAAATTGAAAAAGTTTTGTTCGATCGGTTGATGATACTGAGATTCAGTATCCCCTAACCGATTTATGAAGAGTATACCTACGCTGGTTTTTGTGTTTTGTTGTGTATGGGTAACGGAGATGCTGGGGCAGTCATTTCCCCCGATAATCTCGATGGCGCCTGATACGGCCAGGGCTTTGGCGCTGGCGCGTTATGCCAATGCACTGGTTGCCCAACAACCTGATTCCGCACGCTGGTATGGTCAGATGGCCATAGAATATGCCCAAAGAAGTAACGATCCGGTGGCTGAGATGGAAGCTTGTTATGCAGTTGCCGATGCCAGTTTCAACTTGCAGCGTTTCCGGGAGGCATCAGATGCCTACCGCAAGGCTCGTGATTTGCAGGGCAGTCTGTCGGATACCGCGAGTGTTCGCAAGTATCTCCTCGATCTCAGGATGCAATATGAAACGGCGCATAAACAGGCGGAGGTCAGCACTTTGCTCCAGCAAAAAAAGGCGCGGCGCAATGCCATGATCGCCATTGTGCTGGCGGTATTTCTCCTTTCGTTGCTTGGGTTTGCCATTTTTCGCAATTATCGCAGAACCAGGCAGTTCGCCCTGATCAGCGAGGTTCAGAAAAAAGCGCTCGAACAAAGCAATACCATCAAAGACGCGCTGTTTTCGGTTGTATCGCACGAGTTACGCAGTCCGCTGAATTCAATCAAGGCGTTTATACAAATGCGCCTTCAAACAGGGGTAGGCGAAGAGGAAAAGGGTGATTTTGAACGCCTCGACCGGCAGATTGGCGAAACGATAACCCTGCTCGACAACCTGCTGCACTGGTCGGCCGTACAAACCCGCCGCCTGCAGCCGCAGTTTATTCCGCTGCACCTCAAGGAACTGGCGGAGGAAACAGCCGCCATGCTCCACCAGGATGCCGAGCGTAAGGGCATTCGGCTTGAACTGGACATCCCGCCCGGGCTCGTTGCCTTTGGCGACGTCAACATGATACGGGCGGTGTTTCGCAACCTGATCCACAACGCCATCAAGTTTTCGCCTTCCGGAGCAGACGCCAGAATAGGCGTTCGGGCCAGAAACGTAGGCGATAAGGTAGAAGTGTCGGTACACAACTCCGGTTTGCCGATACCGAGGGAGCGTCAGATGGAACTGTTTGGTTCCGGTTATTCTTCCCCCGGAACCGCGGGCGAGAAGGGGGCGGGTATCGGGCTACAATTGTGCAAAGAATTTGTGGAAGGCAACCGCGGTCAAATCTCCTTTTCAAGCACGGCCGAAAACGGTACGGATTTCACGTTCCAGCTTCCGGCAGCGAAAACGTAAAGTCAGAACCCAAAAAACAAATGTGCGTCCCCGCTATCGCTACTTTCGAAGCAGGTTTTTCATAACAACCTGTTCCGTAACCGCCTCGCGAAAACTCATGCCGAGCGGTAGAACAGCGCCACCCACGACAACTTCCTCCGGCCCAACCGACTGAATATGCCGGCGATTGACCAGAAAAGAGCGGTGAATCCGGATGAAAATACCCGGCGGCAAGGTTACTTCCAGTCCGCGCAGCGAAAGATATGCAACGTGTTTTTGGGCGCCTGTTATGATCTGTACGTAGTCTTTCAATGCTTCGAAATACAGAACTTCGTCGTAGCTGATCCGTACGTACTTCATTTCGGTACGGATAAAAAAGTAGTTGTCTTCGGCTGGTAAAGTCGTTTCGCCCATGAGCAGGTTGCGCGCCAGCAAGCGCTCCCGTACCCGGCCTATAGCCAGCAGGAAGCGGTCGTAGCTGACCGGCTTGGTCAGGAAATCGGCGGCTTCGACCTCGTAACTTTTCAGGGCAAATTCGGGTAAGGAAGTCATAAAAACGACCAGTGGGCGCTGCGGCAGCGATTTGACAAAGTCAATCCCATTGACACCCGGCATTTCCACATCGGATATCAGCAAATCGGGCGGATTTTCCGACCAGAGCGAAAAAACTTCTTCCGGGGCAGTAAAAGCGCCAGACAAGGTCAGGCCCGGCGTTCGTTGTACGAAATCGGAAAGCAGTTTGAGGTAGAAGGGGTCATCGTCGAGTAGAATACAGCGCACAGGTATTGGTCAGTTATTGGTTGGAACAGGTGTTTTGGATAAAATTATCCGGGTTTGGGCGAAGCCCAGTACATTTCTGGCGAAGCCTTGGCCAAAAGTAAGTTCGGCGTCTCCATTTTTACGCTCACAGT
>JADZFP010000378.1 GCA_020849825.1 Saprospiraceae bacterium | reverse complement strand
TTCATCAAAAACCTCCTGCAAAGCCTGTTGGGCCGCCGGAATTTGCGAAACGTCGAGTTGCTCCGGATCGAATCCTCTTGCCCGCATCCGCGCCTCCACCTCGAGTGGGTCGTAACCGCGGCGGGAAACCTCCGCCCGTACTTGTTCAGGTGTAAAGGAAGCCGGCGTTTGCGCCCCCAAAGGCGCCAGAGTGCCAAGGCACAAGCAGACGAACCAAAAAACGTACAGTTGTTTCATAACATACCCCACCGCGCGGGAAACGGGTTTGATTAAAGAGAAATCCATGCCTAATGCGCGCCATACTGCGCGTCGTAATACGCCTGGTAAGCGCCGGAACGAACGTGCTGCAGCCACTCCTCGTTGTCGAGGTACCAGCGAGCGGTTTCGCGGAATCCCTCTTCTGCCCGGATGCTGGGCGTCCAGCCCAATTCTTCGCGAATTTTGGAAGCATCGATAGCATAACGGCGGTCGTGGCCGGGGCGGTCTCTGACGAAAGTAATCAGCTGGCGCGAGGAGCCGGGCGGGCGCCCCAGCAACTCGTCCATGATGTCGCAAAGTTTTTCCACGAGCGCGATATTGGTCCACTCGTTGTTTCCGCCGATGTTGTAGGTCTCCCCGTCACGCCCCCGGTGAAATACCGCGTCGATAGCCGAGGCATGATCTTTCACCCAAAGCCAGTCGCGGGTATACAGGCCGTCGCCATACACCGGCAGCGGTTTTTCGTGGCGAATATTGCTGATGACCAGCGGGATCAGTTTTTCGGGAAAATGGTTGGGGCCGTAGTTGTTGCTACAGTTGGACAACACCACCGGCAGCCCATACGTATGAAAATAAGCCCGCACAAAATGATCGCTCGACGCTTTTGAGGCCGAGTAGGGCGAACGCGGATCGTAGCGGGTTTCTTCGGTGAAAAAGCCCTCATCACCCAGAGAGCCGTACACTTCGTCGGTACTGACGTGGTAAAAACGCTTTCCCTCGTAATGCCCTGCCCAGGCCGTTTTGGCGGCGTGTAAAAGCGTCACCGTACCCAGCACATTGGTCCGGACAAAAGCCAGCGGATCGGTAATGGAGCGGTCTACGTGGCTCTCGGCTGCCAGATGAATGACCCCTTCGAAGCGATATTTTTCAAACAGCCGGGCCAGCAGGGCGGCATCGAGAATATCCCCTTTTTCAAAGGTGTAATTGGGCGCCGTTTCCACGTCGCGCAGGTTTTCCAGGTTGCCCGCATAGGTCAGGGCATCCAGATTGACGATACGGTAATCGGGGTATTTACCAACGAAATGCCGCACCAGATGCGAGCCGATAAAACCGGCGCCGCCGGTGATCAGGATGTTTTTCATGTAAACAAGGAAGGATTAAACCTTTACGGCCTTTTTAAAATATTCGTAAGTCAGTTTCAAACCCTGGGCGCGGTCGTAACGAGGCTCCCAGTTGAGGAGCGTACGCGCTTTGGTAATGTCGGGGCGACGCTGCTTCGGATCATCAATCGGCAATGGACGGTAATCGATATAGGCCTTGGGGTTACCCACAAGTTCGAGTATTTCGTGTGCGAACTGCAGCACGGTAATCTCCGAGGGGTTGCCGATGTTGACCGGCTGGTGGTAGTCGCTCAGCAACAGGCGGTAGATGCCTTCCACCAGGTCGTCGACGTAGCAAAAAGAACGCGTTTGGGAGCCGTCGCCGAACACCGTCAGGCCTTCGCCCCGGATGGCCTGGCTGAAAAAAGCGGGCAACACACGACCATCGTTGACGCGCATGCGCGGGCCGTAGGTGTTGAAAATGCGTACGATGCGGGTTTCCACCCCGTGATAGGTATGGTAAGCCATGGTAATGGCTTCGAGGAAGCGTTTTGCTTCGTCGTACACACCGCGCGGCCCAACGGGGTTGACATTGCCCCAGTATTCTTCGGTTTGCGGGTGCACCAGCGGGTCGCCGTATACTTCCGAAGTAGAAGCCACGAGGATACGCGCGCCTTTTTCCTTGGCCAGTCCCAGGCAGTTGTGCGTGCCGAGGGCGCCGACCTTGAGCGTCTGGATGGGCATCTGGAGATAATCGATCGGGCTGGCAGGGGAAGCGAAGTGAAGGATATAATCCAGTTTTCCCGGTACGTGGATAAACTTGGAGACGTCGTGGTGGTAATACTCGAAATCTTTCTCTTTAAACAGGTGCTCGATATTGGCCAGGTCGCCGGTGAGCAAATTGTCCATGGCGATCACCTGATATCCTTCGGCGAGAAAGCGGTCGCTGAGGTGAGAGCCGATAAAGCCGGCTGCGCCGGTGATGAGGATGCGTTTTTTCTGCATGAGTTGTAGCAAATTAAAGAAAATGCCTTGATCCGGGGCAAAGATAGGCAGGTAAACGGGCAGAGCTTTACAATTTCTATACCGTTGAACTACTGGTCGAGCGTTTCGGCCCTTAATCAAAAATTAATCCGAAGAAAATCTTGGAAATATGAAGCGGGCCTATATATTTGCTGCCCTATACCTGACGGTGCGCTGCATTTGCGCATGTTTACCCCGATTTTACGAACGCCGATTTTTTTTCGAAAACCAAAGACTGTCCCAATTTTTGAACCCAACGATCAGACAAAAAAACCAGATAATCCATCCCTTCCCGCGATTTACAGCTCCGCTGATTTTCCAGACGATTTCCGGCATTTACTGACTCATTAGTTGTCTAATCAACACATTAGGCGTTTTGTCTGCTTCGTGGACAAAAGCGATGTGCATTGATTCGTTCCGGCGTACCTGTTGTTTCAGGTCGTCGCATTTGGTTATCCGCACCCGGATAGCCCTGCTGGTTTATTATGATCAATCATGCTCTCGAATTTCTGCGAGCCGAACTTGACACATACATCAAGAGTCAGCCCGGCCACAACGACCCCAGGTATGTCAGTCTGGGCAACGTCGCATTGATCGATACTGAAAACAACGACGCACTGCGCAATACGCTGCTTATAACGCTGGTCAACGTCGAGGAGGAAAGCACCTTGAAAAACATCAAGGTCATGCACAAGCAGGCCAATGGAACGGTCCGCTTCGAGAACCCGCCGGTACACCTGAACCTGTACATTCTGGTCACTGCCAATTTCCCCGACAACTATGATAACGCCCTGATCCGGCTATCCCAGGCCATTAGGTTTTTCCAGGGTAAAAGAGTCTTCAACCTCCAGACTGCCGTCAGTAACAGCCTGAAAATAAAAGCATCCGACCCCGATGAACCGGAGCGGCTCGAACTTCAGGCTCTGGAAATCCTGCTCGATTTGTACACCATGACCTTCGAACAGATCAACCATTTGTGGGGCTCCTTGGGCGGCAAGCAGATTCCGTTTGCCATGTACAAGGCGCGTCTGGTCAAAATTCGC
>JADZFP010000377.1 GCA_020849825.1 Saprospiraceae bacterium | reverse complement strand
TTTGCCGGGGTGCTGACCGAACTGGGATTGCCCGGCAACAAATTCGCCCTGGCGCTGCTCAGTTTCAACGCGGGGGTTGAACTGGGTCAAATTGCCGTCATACTCGCCGCTTACGGACTGGTCGGCCGCTGGTGGTACGACCGCTCCTGGTACCGCGCCCGCGTCGTGCATCCCGTATCGCTCGGCATTGCCCTCATTGCCCTGTACTGGACACTGGAGCGAAGTTTTTCCTGAAATTTTCACTAAAATTTTGATAACCAATGTTTTTCGAATCATTCGTCACATCCTTCCGGCGAATGGCCCTGGCAGCGTTTGCCCTGAGCGCCGCCATCAGCCTGCAAGCGTCGAGCCACCGCGAGGCTCCGCTGATCGCCAACGACCCACTCGCGGACAATACCGACGTGTATGCATTCCGCAGCCCCGACAACCCCAACACCATCACAATCATCGCCTGTTACATTCCGACAGAGTTGCCGCACGGCGGGCCGAATTTTCACACCTTCGGTGAAAACATCCGCTACGAAGTACACGTCGACAACAACGCCGCCATCGCGGGCGACGAGGTGACCTATCGCTTCACCTTCACCCGCGTGAACGAAGACCCGACCACCTTCTTCCGCATCCGGCTGGGCCAGGAAAACTGGAAAACCAGTTACCGCTGCGAGCGCAGCACCGACGGCGGACAAAGCTGGACGGTCATCGTCTCCAATGGCGTCGTGCCGCCGCCCAATATCGGCGCGCGCTCCATCGAAAGCGGCGTGGGCCTCGGCGCCGGTTCGTACGAAGAACTGATGACGGGCGCCATCGCCACGGCCAGCACGGGTGAAAAAGTGTTCTGCGGACCGGTCGACGATCCCTTCTACGTCGACCTGGGCGGCGTATTCGACCTCGGCAACCTGCCCCGCCAGAACGGCGCCCCCCGCGACGGCATCGGCCAGAACAAGTGCCACGCCATCGCCCTGCAAATCCCGATCAGCACCCTGCTCAAAACCGGCGCGCCGGCCACTCCGGCCAGCATCCTCGACCCCGAATACGTGATCGGCGTGTGGGCCAGCGCCAGCCGCCGCAGCACCCGCACCCTCAACGCCACGGGCGGTGGGTACACCGACAGCGGCGACTGGGTGCAGGTAAGCCGCCTGGGTATGCCGCTGACCAACGAGGCCGTCATCCCGATCGGGTACAAAGACTACTGGAACTCGATCACGCCTTACGACGAAATCACCGACGTGGTGCTCGATCCCTTCTTCTACAACCCGGAACTCGGCTTGTACATGGACGACGATCTGTTCGGCGGCGCCGTGCCGGCTTTCTCGCCGCTGCGCATTCAGCGCAAATCGCTCGGCGCCTTCGATTTCGGTAATGGCCGCGACGGCCTCTACCCGCTCAAAGGCAACCCGGCCCTCGCCGGCACTGCGCTCGACGACGCCGTTTTCGGCACGCTCCTGCTGCCCGGACCCGGCAAGCCGCGCTCCGTCGACCTCTGGCCAATTTTCCACACGGGCGTACCAAACGTGCGGCCTTATCAACTGGCTACGGGCAAAAACGGCAACCCGCTCGCCGCGGGCAAACCCTTTATCCACAACTTCCTGCCCAACGGCGGCGATATGCTGCGCCTCAATATGGCCACCCCGGTGACGCCGCGCAACGATCCCAATTTCTCGCCCGAAGGCATTGTGGCCGCCGCCGTGCTGGGCCTCACCCAGGCGCCGTACAATACCAACGCCAACCTCGAATTCATCCCCAACATGGACGGCTTCCCCAACGGGCGGCGCCTCGAAGACGACGTTACCCGCATCGAATTGCAGGCCGTCTCCGGCGTGGCCCTGGCAGCCATCGGCCTGTGGTACGACGATTTCGTGCCCGGCCAGTCGGCCAGCCCGGTCACAACCGACCTCGTCGACGTGCTGAGTTACCAGACCGGCGTCAATGCCAACGACAAACCGTTCCAGGCTTCCTTCCCCTACCTCGCCGCACCCTGGCGCGGTACCGAAACCAACTGATCCTTCACCACTCCTCACCATTTTAGCATTGATCAACAATGAAATCATTGATAAAAAATACCCTGCTGGCTTGTGCCGTGCTTTTGGGCATCGCGCCGGCCCTGGCTTCCAGTCACCGGGAAGCGCCGCTGATCGCCGACGATCCGCTGGCCGACAACGTGGACGTGTATGCGTTCCGCAGCCCCGACCGGCCCAACACCGTCACGCTGATCGCCACTTACGTGCCCTTGCAATTGCCCCAGGGCGGACCCAATTATTACTCCTTCGGTGAAAACATCCGTTACGAGATCCATATCGACAACGATGCGTCCAAACACGGCGACGAGATCATCTACCGCGTTGTTTTTACCAGTGAAAATGAGGACCCCAGCACTTTTTTCAACATCCGCCTGGGCAAACGCAACCTCAAAATGCGCTACACCCTGTACCGCTCCGACAACGGCGGGCAAAGTTTCATCGCCATCGTCAGCAACAAGGTCGTGCCGCCGACCAATATCGGCGAGCGCAGCATCGAATCGCCGTTGGGCATGGGCAAACCGTATGAAAAACTGGTGAACGAAGCCCTTACCTACGCCGCTACCGGCGAACGCGTGTACGTCGGTCCTTCCGATGATCCGTTCTTCGTCGACCTCGGCGGCGTGTTCGACCTCGGCGACCTGCCCCGCCAAAACAGCGGCAGCCCGCGCGACGGCCTGGCCTGCAAAAACGTGAGCGCCATCGCCATCCAGGTGCCGATCAGCTTTTTGGTCAAAAAAGGCGTGCCGAAGTCGCCCACGAACATCCTCGACCCCAATTTCGTCATCGGTGTGTGGGCCAGCGCCAGCCGCCAGTCGGTGCGCACGCTTACTCCGGGTGAAGAAACCTACTCGGGCAACTGGGTACAGGTGAGCCGTCTGGGCATGCCGCTGACCAACGAGGCGGTCATTCCGGTGGGTTATAAAGACTACTGGAACAGCCTGACGCCCTATCAGGAGCTCAACGATCAGGTGCTCGACGCGTTTTTCTACAACCCCGAACTCGGTTTGTACATGGACGACGATCTGTTCGGCGGCGCCGTACCGGCCCTGGCGCCCCTGCGCATTCAGCGCAACGCTTTGGGCGCCTTCGATTTTGGCAACGGACAAGACGGGCTCTACTCCCTCAAAGGCAACCCGGCCCTCGCCGGCACCGCCCTCGACGACGCCGTATTCGGAACGCTCCTGCTGCCCGGCCCCGGCAAGCCGCGCTCCGTCGACCTCTGGCCGATTTTCCACACGGGCGTGCCCAATGTGCGGCCTTATCAACTGGCAACGGGTAAAAACGGCAACCCGCTCGCGGCCGGCAAACCCTTTATCAACAACTTCCTGCCCAACGGCGGCGATATGCTGCGCCTCAACATGGCCGTGCCACCCACGCCGCGCAACAGCGCCAATTTCAGTTCGCTGGGCATCATCGACGCAGCCGTGCGCGGCCTCACCCAGCCGCAGTACAACAACACCAGCATCCAGTTTATCCCCAACATGGATGGTTTCCCCAACGGCCGACGCCTCTAAGACGACGTCACGCGGATCGAATTGCAAGCCGTTTCCGGCGTTGCGCTGGCCGCGATCGGCCTCTGGTACGACGATTTCAACGGCGGCAGCCCGCTGACCCAGGATTTGCTCGACGTGCTCAATTACAGCACCGGCGTGAGCGCCAACGACGTGCCGTTCCGCAATTCGTTCCCCTACCTGGCATTGCCGCACGCCGGCGACAGCCCCTGCGCGGGCACTCCGGCGGATGCCATGGCCGGCGCCGTCGACTTCCGCGGAGGCTTTACCGGACTGAATTCAGGATTTGTCGGCTCGGGTAAAACGGTCGTGGCCGGCAACTTCCCCAATCCTTTCGCCGACGCCACCACGGTGCATTACCGCGTCGAAACGCCGGCAGCGGTGAATATCTCGGTATTCGACCAGACCGGCCGCGTCGTACGCGTTCTCGTGGACGAACCGCGCGAAGCCGGCGACTATCAGGTGCGTTTCGACGCCGCCGATTTGCCGGCCGGGGTGTATTTCGCCAGAGTAAGCGCCGGAAACGGCCAGGACGTGCAGGTGCTGAAATTATCCAAACAATGACCCCTCATTGCCGCTCCTGAAAAATTTGGACGAGTGAAAAGACAGGGCGCTATTCAATTTTATTCTGAATAAATTTTCACGCAAAGCCGCAAAGGCCGCCAAAGGGAATATCCTTTGCGTGCTTTGTGTGAAATATGTGCCCTCAATTACATTGATTAACTCGATCTACACAGAAAAACTGGTTAGCGCGGTAGGTTATACCTATACACTAAACCCCACTCTGGCTGTAATACCAATACTGTATATCGTCCCGCTCACGAATTGTGGACAGTTGGGACACTTTGCAGTCCTGAAAGCATTTGAGTAAAATTTAAACTCCGGGCAAAGCGAAAAATAAAAGTATTCCGAAGTAAATTGATAACCGAATCCGATCGAAGTACCTATTCTCAATAAACCATGCTTTACGGGATAATGGGTTTCAGTCAACGAGTTATTTCTTTTACCCGAGACAGGGTCTATCGAATAGACTTTCATTCGTAGGCCATCATAAATATCCGCTGAAACACCCGCTGAGAAAAACGCCCCGGTCCATCTCTTCAGGTTATACTCTACGCCTATCGGAACTTCTATGGACCTATATTTATGTTTATAAAACATTCTGGAGGCTGATGTTTCACGGAGAAAAAAGTCTTCTGTTTTCGACTCTCTCTCCGAACGCAGAATGCCTATCCCCACCCATACGTCATTAGTTAGTCGATATTTGTAAAAAACACCTGCTGAGTACCCGTATGAAGGTATATCCGGTTTTTGCATGTTATACGCTTCCCTGGTAAATGAACTTATGGTAATATCTCCATAATTATTGATAACTACGCAACTCAGAGAAGGATAATATACGATCGAAAATGTATGACTTTTGGGGTTTTGTGATATCACAGCACCGAAAAAAAAGAGGATAAACGTAGTAAGAAGCAGTTGTATTTTCATAGTATGGAGTTTACATAAGCTTTCCTGAGAATTAGATGAGATAATCAGCAGTGTGGAATGAGGGCGGACAGAACATGCAAAATTATCAAAATAACAACCTTGCTTTGCCGCTCCTGAAAAATTTGGACGAGTGAAAAGACAGGGCGCGCTGCCATCCGGCAGCCGCCCTGTTGCTTTTTTATAAAGGTTGATGAGGGTTGATGAGATTGATAAAGGTTTATGGGGCGCGGGGCTGGAAAGCACGTTTAAGCCTTCTTTTTCACAGGGTTTCGGAGAAATCCTGCATTTGTAGAAAATCAAGTCATTCTATCACAACGACTTCGGATAAGTCGCGCTTTTTTACAAATGCAGGACTTCTCCGAAGTCCTGAAAAAACGGCGGCAAAACCTATCTACAAATGCGGGGTTTCTCCGAAATCCTGACCTGAATGGTATCATTGCAGGACGTCTTTTCCTGTTTTTTGCCAAACGGGAAGCCTCCCGAGAGCAGCAACACCCCTTTTCTCAAATCCTCGCATCCTCAAATCCTCGAATCCTCATTGCTTCACCAACTGCATCATCACCCGCCGGTTGCGGGCGCGGTTGGCTTCGGTCGTATTGGGCGCAACCGGGTCGGCTTCGCCCAGGCCTTCGGCGCTGATGCGTTCGGGCGCCACACCCAGGCCGATCAGGGCCGTTCGGGCCGCTTCGGCACGGCGTTTCGAGAGGTCGAGGTTGTAGGCGCTTGTGCCCGAGTTGTCGGTGTAGCCGAGTAATTTGACGTTAAATACCTTGTTTTTCTGCATCATACTGGCCATTTGCATCAGTTCGGCGTTCGATTCGGGACGCAGCGAGGCCTGGTTGTAGTCGAAGAAAATATTGAGTTCCTGGGTCACGCCCTCTTTCATTTTCGACGCGTTCCAGGTCAGGTTGACCACGGGCGATTCGCTTGAGGAAGCGACCACGGGTGCTGTTTGGGGCAGGTAGCCGTCTTTTTCAAACACGAGGATATACTGCCGGTCGGCGGGCACGGGTACAAAGGTCGCTTCGCCGGTCGGGTCGGGCACGTAGGTGCCGAACAGTTCGCCGGTTGTGGCGTCTTTCATCAAAATTTTGCCGTCGGTCATGGCTTTGCCCGTTTCGTCGCGCACCACGAGTTCCACGGTTTTGACCGAGTCGGGGCGGGCGTTTTCGGGCAGGATTACACTGAAAATGTCCTGCCCGCCATTGTCCGTTTGGGTGGCAAACCAGGCCGTCTTGCCGTCGGTCGACACGACGTAACCCCAGTCCTGGCCGGGCGTATTGATCTCCTTGCCCAGGTTTTCGGGGCGGCTCCAGTTGAGCCAGGTATCATCGAGGCGGGTGGTTTTGAACACGTCGAGATTGCCCATGCCGGGGCGTTCGTCGCAACTGAAATAGAGGGTGCGCAGGTCGGGGTGCAGGAAGGGGCTGCGTTCGTCGCCCCGGGTGTTCAGGGCTTCGATCGGCACGGGTTTGTCCCAAAGACCGAATTCGTTGCGTTTGGCAATGTAGAG
>JADZFP010000376.1 GCA_020849825.1 Saprospiraceae bacterium | reverse complement strand
TGTTCGCCGAGCGCTATGCCGGCAAGGTGGAACACTGCACGATGACCGGCGTGGACCTGGGCGTCGACTGGCAAAAAAGCCCCACCCGCGACGTGCGCATCCGCAACAACGACATCACGGCAAACCGATACGGGGTGCGGTCGTTTTTGAATGAACCGACGCATCCGGACGTGAGTGCCATCCAAACCAATGACATCACCATCACCACGCAAAACAACGGGGGTAATCCCAATGCCGGCATACGACTCGACGAAGGGCAACTCGGTACGGCCTTCGAAAGCGGCTGGCCGGTGCTGGCCAACAACATCGTGATGGACAATGGCGGCAATGGAATCCGCTATACGAACGGTTTGGCGGGGCGCATCGAAAACAATGCCATCAATAATCAGGACGCGACGGACAATTATACCGGCATCCATTTGGAGGGCGACTTGTACAGCCTGCTGACCGGCAACACCATCAGTCAAACAACGAGCGGCGGCAATCTCGGCGATACTTACGGTATTTATTCAACAGCCGGTTGGGCCAATGCCTTCACCTGCAATTGTCTGGATAATACCGCCGTGGGGATGCAATTCTACGATATGGCCGATTTTACCAATGCCGTTCGGGGTAACAGTTTCTATACCCACACGACCGGAATGCAACTCGGCGACGACGCGCAAACCGGGACCTATATCGGAAAACAGGTGCATACCGGTAACTTGTGGGACCTTGCCCAGATACCCAGTGGAAATTACGGAGCGACGAATTGGGATACGCTAGTGTTGGGCTTATCTCCATTTTACGTCGACCAGGTAGAAAACGCCGGCTTTTTGCCACCGGTTTTCCCTATTAGTAACTGGTTTAATAATCTTAATGACCCCAAACCCTCCTTCTCCTGTTCCAGCGCCTGCACCTTCACCGGCGCATTGCCACCCCACGACGGCGAATCCGACAGTCCGACCGGGCTCGACGAGGCCATTGTGGACAACCTGCTGCCCGGCGGCGCTTTCCCAGCCACCACCAGGTGGAAAGGCGAATACCGGCTGTACCGCAAAATACTGCGCAGGCCGGCACTCGAAAATGTGGCCATGAAGGACACGACGTTCAAAACCAGTCGCTCCACCCAACCCGTGGGTAAACTGGCCTCCATCGCCGAGGAACGCGCCAAACTGTACCAGCTTACCTCCGCACAACACAGTACTTTGGAAGGCTACCGGACTACTTTTTTGCAGAAAACAGCCGAAATCCGCACGCAGGACAGCCTTCGGCAAGCCGGGTCAATGATCAATGAAAGCGCCTATGCTACCCTGGTATCTCAGCGCAATATTGCTGCCGACCAAATCCAGGCTTTTTATTACACGCTCGACACCGCCCGGATCAGCAAAATTAATACGCTGTTGGTCCAGAATACGGCAGTGGTGGATACAATTCTGCCGGCAACGAACCAGAAAGGTTTGAACGACATCCTGTTGCGTTTCTTGAAAACCGATTCACTGGCCACCGGCGATCTCGACGATCTGATCGCCATTGCCGAGCAATGCCCGCTTGAAGGCGGCGATGCCGTGCTGGAGGCACGAGCGCTGGTCGGGCATTTTACTGGGCAGGGCTTCGACGACTATACGGCTTGTGGTAATGCTCAGCAGCGTCAATTTATCAATTCGGAAAAAGATGGCGCGGTTGTATTAAAATGGTACCCCAACCCGACAACCGGCATGATCTTTTTCCCTGATATTCAGGGAGAAGTAAAGGCCGAAGTGTATAACCAGCTCGGACAGTTGCAATTACGCCAAAACCTGACAGATGCCCGGCTTGATCTGGGACTGCTTCCCAACGGCGTCTATGTCGTTCGCCTGCTCCGGGAAGAGCAGGCGCCTGTTACGCGGAGCGTAGTGTTGAATAAAAACTAATCTATCTTTCATTATCAGGGCTGCGCGGCAACTTTGGCCGCGCAGCCTTTTATCTATATTGCCATGAAAAAGATATCTATTGGGTTTATTTTTCTGTTTCTATGCCTCCAGTCCAATGCCCAAAAAGAAGACAATCTGTGGTTATTTGGCTATGATTCCAATCAGTATCCAGAGTATCCAGGGGTAGACAGAATAACATTCAATTTTTCTGACAGCCTGACTATTTCGTATTCTTCTGCTACTATGTCCTTAATGGATACCTATGGCTCCATTTGCGACAGTAATGGCGATCTGCTTTTGCTGTCAAACGGGTGTTACATCGAAAAAGCAAATGGCGAAGCCGTGGAAAACAGTGATGGGCTTAACCCTGGAATTTTGGCCAATCAACAATGCTATGGCGATGCGTTTGGCTATAACGAGCCACAAAGCATGATCATGTTGCCCGATCCAGGGAATTCATCAATATTCCATCTCTTTCATTACCCGCTTGTAAAAGATGGGGCAAGCTTTCTATTTAAAAACCTGCTTCACACGGTTGTAGATCTGTCAACAAACAATGGACAGGGAAGTGTAGTAATTAAAAATCAAATTATAGTTAATGACACGATTGACACTCATGGCTTACATGCAGTTCGGCATGGAAACGGCCGGGATTGGTGGATAGTTTGTCTCAAGCAAAAAACCAATACCTATTATCTTACTCTTCTGACGCCAGATACCTTGGTTGCGACTCCACAATCTATCGGAGTACCTGTATTATGGGCGGCAAGGCGTGGCGAGATAGTTTTTTCCCCGGACGGTTCAAAAATGGCTATTTTTGATACTCGGAACGACCTGCAAATCTTTGATTTCGACCGTTGTACCGGCACGCTCTCCAATCCGCTGCATATCACAATCACCGACGATGCCGACAACGAAATCTTCGCCGGCTTAGCCTTTTCTGCCGATGGCCGCTACCTTTATGCAGCAGAGGGCAGGCGAATTCTCCAATTCGACATGCAGGCTGCGGAAATTTCTTCAAGCAACACAGTTATCGAAGAACTTCAATTAAATGCCGCATGTCCACTGGGCCAGTCATTATTGTTTATGGAACTCGCCCCCGACGGCCGCATCTACTGTCGCCCCGGCACCGGCCAGCAATGTATGCACCGCCTCGTCCGGCCCGAGCTGCCCGGCGCGGCCGCTCAACTCGAACAATACTATTACACCTTCGACGTGAGTTACAAAAACCTGCCCCATTTCCCCAACTTCCGCCTCGGCCCCCTCGACGGCTCGCCCTGCGATACCCTGGGCCTCGACAACCACCCCTTAGCCGGCTGGCGCTACGACCGCACGGGCGGCCTCGGTGTCGATTTTACCTCGGTGTCGTGGTACGAACCCACGCTCTGGCAGTGGGACTTCGGCGACCCCGCGAGCGGCGCGGCCAACAACAGCGGCGAACGAAACCCGGCACACACGTTCTCGGCCCCCGGCGCTTACGAGGTGTGCCTCACCGTGAGCAACGCGTACGGCTCGGATACGAAGTGCAAAACGGTGTGGGTGCTGGCGACGGGAGCGGGGGAGCCAAAGGAAGACGTGGAAGCGGTGCGGGTATACCCCAACCCGACGACCGGCCTCGTCCGTTGGGCCGAAAGCGCCACCGACCTGGCACAGGTAGAAGTATATGACCAGCTCGGCCGCCTGCTGCTGACGCGCCTGACCACCGATCCGTACATCGATCTTCGGCCTTTGCCCGATGGCCGATACTGGATTCGTCTGTATTCGCCGGCCGGCGGCTCGACCGTGCAACAGGTTATATTGGTAAAAGAATAAGCCGCTTTTTTCACCTCGGGAGGATGTGCCGCACGGCATATCCTCCCCATTTCCAACGTTATGCCATGAAAACCCGTGTCATTTTGATCGCCCTGCTTGGCTTCACCGCCCTGCTGCAGGCGCAACGGCAAGACGATGTCTGGCTATTCGGTTACGATTACAACAATAACCCTTTGTCGGAGGGCATACGCTTTACTTTCGGCGATTCGCTGGTGATTGTCTCCGAACAACGCCCTATGACAATCTGGAACTCGTATGCCTCGATTTGCGACTCGGCGGGCAGCCTGATCTTATACACCAACGGTTGTTATATCGACAACGCGGATGGAACAACCGTGGAGAACAGCGAGGGGTTAAATCCCGGTTTGCTTTATGATCTATTTTGTGAAGAGGGGTCTGCCTATACTCTTTCCCAAAACACCATTATTGTCCAAGATTTGGGCAATAGCGATCTCTATCATTTGTTTCACTTTCCTTTAGTTGAGGGGGCGCAAGGAGATGTATACAAAAACTTATTGCATACCTTAGTAGATATGTCAGCCAGTGGAGGCCAGGGCGCAATAGTGTATAAAAATCAAATAGCGGTAAACGACTCTTTACATCCAGATGGTCTGCACGCTGTCAGACATGCTAATGGACGTGATTGGTGGTTAGTAGCAGGTAAATATCATAGCAATATATATCATAAACTTTTGATCACTCCATGGGGAATAACTAACAGTCAACAATCTATTGGTAACGTCGCCATTGATGGCTTTGCCTTTGGCGAACTGGTTTTTTCCCCCGATGGATCGCGTCTAGCCCGCTTCAATCCCAAAGACGACCTGCAAATATTCGATTTCGATCGCTGTACTGGTGATCTATCTAATGCAAAGTATATATCGATACATGATGATGTGGATACATATTCGCATAGTGGATTATCTTGGTCTGCCGATAGTCGGTATCTATACATTGGTGAATTACTACGTTTGATACAGTTCGACACCTGGGCTGCCGACCTGGCCGCCAGTATGCTGATCGTGGAAGAAGCCGAACCGCCGGTATGTTTCCTGAGCGGTACCATTGGCTACATGGAACTGGGCCCGGATGGAATGATTTACAGCCGCCCGCTCAACGGCCAAAACTGTATGCACCGCATCAAACATCCCGAGCGGGGCGGCACGGCCTGCGAATTCGAGCAGAATTACTATCAGTTGGAATATCCCTATGCCAATATGCCCCATTTCCCCAACT
>JADZFP010000375.1 GCA_020849825.1 Saprospiraceae bacterium | reverse complement strand
TGCGCGGGGAGCCGGTCCGGGGCGATAACCTGCTGCATGGCGTTCGATTTGGAGGAAAAGATCGTTCCACTGGAATACTACGCTGTAATCGAAATCGGCAACTTCTTTGGTGAGTCCGGTGTTTTTTTCCTTTCCGCAGGCGCCAAACAGCAATGCAAGGAGCACAAAAACACCAGCCAGCGACAAGGGCGTCGACAATTTTTTCATAAGGAGGTTTTTTAATCAAAAAAATAACTCAAATGGTGGATTTATAAAATATCTCCTTCCAGGGAAGAATGAAGGATGCATTTTTACAGCAAAAACCCGGCCGATCTTGTCTGCCTGATTTAGAACAGAATAACAAACCGCTTTACCCGATGAAAGTATTGCTGATTGAAGACGAACCCAAGATGGTCCGGTCACTGGTGAAAGGGCTTGAAGAGAACCAGATTTCCGTCGATTTTGCCTACGATGGCGACACCGGGCGCAAGCTCTGCGAGCGGAACGATTATACCGTGATCGTGTCTGATGTAATTCTGCCGGGCATGAACGGCCTTGAACTGTTGCGCAACATCCGCGGACAAGGCAACCGGACGCCCGTCTTGCTGATTACGGCCCTTGGGCAGGTCGACGACAAAGTTACGGGTTTTGAGGCAGGCGCCGACGATTACCTGACCAAACCTTTCGAGTTCAGAGAATTATTGCTCCGAATCCGGGCCCTAGCCCGCCGGCCGGTCGACACCTACCAGTCGTCGCCCGTTCTCCGATACGCCGACATTGAAATGAATCTGGATACCAAGGAGTTTTACAGGAGCAGCCAGAAAATAGCCCTCACCCCCCGTGAGTTTGCATTAATGGAATATTTTTTGAAGAACCCCGGGCGGGTGATTTCCAAAACGGAGATTTCTGAAAAAGTCTGGAACCTCAATTTTGATACGGGTACCAATGTGGTAGAGGTGTATGTCAACTTTCTCAGAAAAAAAGTCGACCGCGATTTTCCCGTCAAACTCATCCATACCCAGTTTAAAAACGGATACATCCTGCGGGAAGAAAACAATTAACGGAGACCATGCAAATTCGTACACGACTTACGATACAGTTTATCACCATCGTCGCGGGGATTTTGCTGCTTGCGCTGTGTTTTACTTATTTCAAGTTCAAACACCTGGCCGAAGACGAATTTTACAGCAGTCTGCGCTCCAAGGCGCTGATGACGGCGGAAATGATGTTTCACGATGAAGACGAAGCAAAACTGAAGCCTATTTCGGACGATCCTTCCGAAACCGCCAGGGCTGAAACACTGCCTTTTCACGATAATATCACCATTTACAATGCCCAGTTGCAGAAGGTCTTTGCCTTCAACCGCAACGCCAGGCCGGTTAGTCATGGCCAGTTGCAGGCTTTGCTGGGCGGGCAGGGCGAGCGCCGTTTTTTACACGGTAATTTTCACGCCCTGGGGCTGAAACACGTCAGCAAAACGGGCCGGGAATACGTGATCGTCGCAGAATCAATCTTTAATTCAGAAGACCTGGTCAATCTTCGCAATATCCTGATTATCAGTTTTTTTCTCGGCGTTACGATTGTTGCGGCCGGCGGCTGGTTTTATGCCGGGCAAGCGCTTGCCCCGGTGTCGCGCATTGTCAATCAGGTCGATCAAATGTTGCCCGAAGACCTGAGCGCCCGACTGGATTCGCCCAACAATCACGATGAAATTTCGCGGCTGGTCGTCACGTTCAACCGCTTGCTCGACCGTATTCAGTTTGCCTTCCGGATGCAGAAAAGCTTTATTTCCAATGTTTCGCACGAATTGAAAAATCCGTTGTCTGTGATTATCTCTCAGCTGGAAGTGGCTTTGCATAAAGACCGTCCAAAGGAAGATTACCAGTCGACCATTCAATCGGTGCTCGACGACACCCGCGAACTCAACGACATCACCGAAAAACTGCTCCAGTTGGCCCGCGTGCATTCCGAGGGCGCCAATATCGCCTTCGAGCGCATACGGCTCGACGAAACCATGCTGCAAACCCGGGCAGCTTTGCTCAAAATCCACCCAGATTATCATATTGCCTTCGACATCGAGGGGATACCCGAAGAAGAGGAGGAATTGTACGTTCATGCCAATGAACCGCTCCTGCGCTCTGCCTTGCTCAATTTGATGGACAATGGCTGTAAATTCTCACCCGACAAACGGGTAGAGGTCAAAATATGGTTCAATACCAGGGGCAAACACCGGATCGAAATTGCCGACCACGGCCCCGGCATTCCGCAAAAAGACCTGCAACTGATTTTCCAGCCTTTTTACCGCAGTTCTCAAAGCATTCACGTCCGGGGTTCGGGTATCGGGCTTTCGTTGGTCGACAGTATCATGAAGATTCACCGAATCGGTATGCGTGTCAATTCGACGCAGGGCAAAGGCACCACCTTTTTGCTCGAGTTTCCCTCCATTTAAATTCCGGTTATGCGTTATTTCATCCTCCTGTTGGCGTTTGTAACCGCGGCAGTCGCTTGTAAACGCGACCCCGATCTGGATGAACGTCCGGATTTCAGAGAGGCCAAAAATGTGGTGCAAGCCTGGAATGCGCTACTGCTGGATCTGGAGCGCCACACGGAAGGGTACCGGGCGCCTGTCAGCGCCCGGATGTTTGCCTACATGGGGATGACGGCCTACGAATCCGCAATGCCGGCTTTGATTCAGGATCATCTTTCCGTGGCCGCATATTGCCCCGGATATGCGCCGCCGCCAATACCCAAATCCGGGGTATTCAACCTGCCTGCCAGTTTGAATGCTGCTTACGGACAGAGCATAAGGCACTTTTTCCCAACGGCCAGCCAACAGATGAAACAAAGGATCGAGGACACGGAAACAGGGCTGGCCAAACAGTTTGTTTCCGGATTTGCCGACGAGAATTACGCCCGCTCGGTCGCCTACGGTCGCAGTGTAGCCGACGCCGTGTGGCAATGGTCGAGAATGGACAGCCTGGGGCACGACGCTTATTTGTACAACTACGACCGCTCTTACGTCCCGCCGGTTTGCGCCGGTTGCTGGCAGCCCGACGAGATACACCGGACGCCGGCCCTGACGCCCCATTGGGGAAAAGTGCGCCTGTTCCTGTTGCGCCGGGGGCAGATAGCGGTCAACCCGCCCGCTTCATTCGACGACGAGCCGGGCTCGACATTTTATACAGAGGCCATGGAAGTATTTTCTGTGTCGCAACCGATGTCGAAAGAAAACCGCTGGCTGGCAGAATTCTGGAGCGACGACGTGCCGGGCCTTACCGTTACACCGGCAGGCCGATGGATCTCGATTGCCAATCAGGCGGTCGAACAGTACCCGATATCCCTGCCGGAAACGCTCGAGTTATACCTGCGCCTGGGCTGGGCGCTGAACGATGCCTGCGTGATTTGCTGGGACGCGAAGTACCATTATAATGTAGAAAGACCACAGGCTTACGTCAATCGATACATTCAACCCGGCTGGGAGCCCCTGCATGCCAACCCCTCTTTCCCCGCGTATCCTTCCGGCCATTCGGCCTTCGGAGCCGCGGCCGCAGAAGTATTGGGTGATGTAATCGGATACGACGTACGCATTACCGATCGAACACATATTCATCGCAAGGAATTTGCCGGCAAACCCCGTGAGTTTGGCTCATTCGCCGAAATGGCACAGGAAAATGCGTTTTCAAGGGTCGCACTCGGTGTGCATTACCGGATGGATTGTGAAGAAGGCGTGCGCCTTGGCCGCTTGGTGGGCCGTGAAATCATACACATGAAACTGCGCCGTAATGAAGTGCGGCTTTGAAAAAAACGGCACGTAGTGGGTGCTGTTTTCGGGTAAATCCAATCTTTGCAGCCTAAACTTACCCATCTATGCGTATTCTGCTTGTTTTTTGCTTCGCCTTGCTCGCCGGAGCGACGCTTTCGGCTCAACCCGATATTGAAAAAAAGATCCAGACCCAACTGATCCTTGCCGAAGACGGCGACGTCGTCACGCTCCCTGCGGGGACGATTACCCTCACCAATACCCTGTGGCTTGACGAAAAACGCAGGGTGGTGGTTAAAGGCGCCGGCGAAGACAAAACCATTCTTTCCTTTAAAAACCAGACCCAGGGCGCCGAAGGTTTCAAAGTGACCAATTCGAGCGAAATTACCTTGAAAGACTTCACCATCGAAGATGCCAAGGGCTATATCATCAAAACCCAGCAGGTCAGCGGACTGATTCTTCAAAACATCACGGCGCGCTGGACGGGCAAACCCAAAAAGACCAACGGCTCGTATGCCTTGTACCCCGTCCAGTGCTCGCGGGTGATCATCGATCATTGCACGGCCATCGGGGCTTCCGATGCGGGTATCTACGTGGGGCAGTCCGACAGCGTTTGGGTGCGCAATTGCAAAGCATTTCACAACGTAGCCGGTATCGAGATCGAAAATACGACCAATGCCTGGGTGTACGACAACCAGGCTTACAACAATACTGGCGGCATCCTGATTTTCGACCTTCCCGACCTGCCCAAAAAGCGAGGCGGCCATGTGCGCGTGTACCGCAACGTCGTCACCAAAAACAACTTCCGCAACTTCGCGCCCAAGGGAAATATCGTGGGCAAGGTGCCGCCGGGAACCGGTATCATGGTGCTGGCCACGCACGACGTTGAGATTTATAACAATACCATTCTCGACAACAAAACGGCCAGCACGGCCGTCATCAGTTATTACATCACCGAAAATCCGATCAAAGACAAGGCCTACATTCCCTATCCATCGGGCATCAGTATTCACGACAATAAATACAGCGCCGGCAAACGAATGCCAACCTGGAAAAACAAGATGGGTTTCCTCTTTTGGCTCAAATTCGGCCGCCGGGTGCCGAACGTTTTGTACGACGGTATTCAAAATCCGGATTACCTGAATCCCGACGGTTCTGTGCGACCGGAACACCGCATTTGCGTGCGCAACAACATCAACGGAACGTTTGCCAACCTCAAAGCCGACAAAAAATTTAAAGGCATCAGCCGCGATCTCAAACCGTATGACTGCACCATTCCGCAATAAATTGCCGCAAGGCAAAATCTGGTTTTGGGCATTAATGCTCATGGCCGCGACGGGTTGGCAGGCTGCCCTGCCCGATGAAGCAGCGCCCAAAAATCTGCTCTCCGAGTACGGCTTTTTTAAAGGCCCCCTGGCCGAACTGCAAGCCGCCGAACATGTTTTTCCCTACGAAGTCAACGCGCCCTTGTTCAGCGACTATGCCGAAAAAGCGCGTTTTATCGCTTTGCCGGTCGGGCAGAAGATGACTTATCACCCCGAGCAGTCTTTTGAGCTCCCGATTGGCGCGGTATTGATCAAAAATTTTTACTTTTTCAATGAAGCTGCCCACTCCGAGAAGGGCCGGCGCATTCTCGAAACCCGTTTGCTGATCAAAGAGGAAAAAGGCTGGAAAGCGCTCGAATACCTCTGGAATGACGAGCAGACCGACGCCGTGCTCGAAGTGGCTGGCGCCAGTTTCCCTTTTCAATGGGTCGATGCCGGTGGCAAATCGCAGTCTATTCAGTATATCGCGCCCAACCTGAATCAGTGCAAGGGCTGCCATTCGTACGACGGCAAATTTGTGCCCCTGGGCGCCACAGCCCGGCAGTTGAATCGCGCTGTCGACGCTTCAAATCATGCTGAAAATCAATTGGTTTACTGGAATAAAGCCGGCTGGCTCGACCTTCCCGCCGACTTTGATGCCGCCGCGGCGCCCCGGCTGGCCGATTATCGCCATCCTGCCGAATCGCCGGCCAATCCCGCTTTCTCCGATCCGCTGACCGCCCGCGCCCGCGCTTACCTCGATGCCAATTGCGGGCATTGTCACAATGCGCACGGCCCTGCCAGTACGAGCGGCATGTTTCTCGATATTTTCGAAACAAACCCCGAACGCCTGGGCGTCAACAAAACCCCTGTTGCCGCCGGCCGCGGCAGCGGCAACCGCCGCTTTGGCATCGTGCCTGGAAAACCCCAGGAAAGTATTCTGGTGTACCGGATGGAAAACGGCGAACCGGGTGTACGCATGCCCGAATTGGGCCGCCAACTGGAGCACCGCGAGGGCGTTGAACTGATCAAAAACTGGATACGTCAAATGCACCCATGATGCAACAATCCACCCTCAACTGCCGCGGTCGGCTGCTTGATCTGAGCGCACCGGTCGTCATGGGCATCCTCAACGTTACGCCCGATTCGTTTTTCGACGGCGGTCGCCACGAGGATCCGGACCATGCGTTCCGGCAAGCGGAGAAAATGATTCGCGAAGGCGCCAGGATCATCGACGTCGGGGGCGCGTCGTCGCGGCCCGGCGCCGATACGGTGCCGGAGGAAGAGGAATTGCGGCGCGTGGTACCGCTGGTATCGCAGTTGGCCGCTGCTTTTCCCGAAATCGTCGTGTCGGTCGACACCTGGCGCGCCAGCGTGGCGCGGGAGGCGGCAGCTGCCGGCGCCGGTATCCTCAACGATATTTCTGCGGGCTGCATGGATGATAATCTTTATCCGGAAGTCGCGAAATCGGGGCTCCCGTACGTTTTGATGCACATGCAGGGGACGCCTGCCACTATGCAACAGGCGCCTGTTTACGACGATGTAGTCACGGAAGTACTCGACTTTTTTATCGCTGAAACCGGTCGACTACGTACCCTCGGTGTGACAGACATCGTGCTCGATCCGGGGTTTGGTTTTGGCAAAACTGTGGAACATAACTACCGCCTGCTCAATCACCTGTCGCTGTTTTCTTCGGTGACGGGACTGCCCGTATTAGCCGGGCTTTCGCGTAAATCCATGATTTGCAAGGTTTTAAAAGTCAATCCCGCACAGGCGCTCAACGGGACGACGGCCCTGCACATGGTCGCTTTGCAACAAGGCGCAAAAATCCTGCGCGTCCACGATGTAAAAGAAGCGGTGGAAGTGATCCGGCTTTGGGAAGCAGTGGAGGCGGGGAAAACTTGCTCTTAATGTCCAGGCGGCAGAATCGGCGTCAGCATGGGCAGGTCGACCCAGCGCGATTCCACGCTGGAGACGGCGCCGATGCGCAGAAACCCGCCCGAGGCTTTTGCGGTTTCGAGCGCCAGGGTACGGAAACTCTTGTACAACGCGGCGCCGAGTGCCGGCGCCAGTTTGGCCAGCAAGGGGTTGATGGCCTCTAGTTCGGCAGCCAGGGCCGTTTCGCGGGCATCGGTTTCGGCAGGGAGTGATGCGAGTTTGGTGCTGACTTTTTTGACAAAACCGGTGGAAACGGGGGCGTAAAAATCGTTGATCAATTTGGGTTTAGCATACGTAAAAACATCCACCAGCCGGTCGGTCCAGTCTTGTTCGTGGCGGTCAAATTCACCGTCGGCAGCAGCCAGCAGGGCGACGATAAGGACGGGCGCTTCGCTGAGCTGCGCCTTTTCAGCAGGGGTTAAGGTGTCGAAGTCGGACATGTTGAGTTGTTTGGTTGACAGTCGAATGCAAAATTAAGGACTGCTGCCGGGTCGGGTTAAATCTTAGCGGTTTTAATGAAGGACGGTTTTTGTTGGACAGGGTTTTATTGGACAGGGTTTTATTGGACAGGATTTTTGTTGGACAGGATTTACAAGATTTACAGGATAAAAGAAATGCGGCGAAGCCGCATAATCAATCCAATCCTGTAAATCTTGTAAATCCTGTCCAACAAAAAAACTGTCCTAAACAGCAAAGCCGCAAAGAACGCAGGGATTCTGCACTTTTTGCGGCTTTATTGCTGCACCGGCTCGGTTTATTGCCGCCTTTCATCAGGATACTGCGTCCATCGATGAGCACGACTTCGGCCCACCAGACGAACACGGCCGGGTTCATGACCTGTCCGCGGAAGGTGCCGTCCCAGCCGAGTTTCGGATCGTTGGGCTGGATGTCCTTGGTCTGGAAGACCTGGTTGCCCCAGCGGTCGTAGATCTGGAGGGAACGGATGATTTCCACCGTGTTTTGCTGTGCCCAGATGAGGAACTCATCGTTGACGCCGTCGTCGCTGTTCGGACTGATGGCGTTGGGGGCCCAGATATTCGGTTCGGATACGCGGACGATGATTTCCGCCACGTCGACGCAGCCGTCGACGTTGATGATGGTGACGGTGTAGCGTGTGTCGCGGAAGGGCCGGGCAATCACCTTGGTCGGGTTGTTGGTCAGCGTGAGGCTTTCCATGGGCGCCCAGATAATGGTGTCGATCTGCGACATCGGGATATTGATTGCGGCAGTGAGCGTTGCGGATTCGCCGAACTGAATGGAGATTTCGGGATCGACGGTGACGTTTGGCTCGACGGGAACGGGGAAAGTGAGCACTTGATTGTATTCGCAACCGTTGATGTCCTGCACGGCCAGGTTGTAGGTGCCGGGCGTCAGGTTGCCGAACTCGTTGGCGTTGAGGAAGGTTTCCCCGCCATCGATGGAATACAGGTACGGGCCCACGCCGCCGATCACCTCGTTGAAGGTGATGGTACCGGGTTGTCCGCCGCAGGCGGGTTTTTCAGTAGCCAGTTCGAGTGCGGCGGGGTAGTTGGTATTCTCCGTATCGAGCGTCTGATCGGTGGAGGTACAGCCGGTTTGTGTGTTGGTGACCAGCAGGTTGTAGGTACCGACGGCATTGACGAGCGGTGTGGCGGAATTGGCGCCGGCGAGGATGTTGCCGTTTTGGGTCGTCCACTGGTACACGAAGTTGATACCGGCGGAAGATCCGCTGGCGCTGAGTTCGTCTTCTTCCACGGAGCAGGTGAGTTCGAATCCGCTGCCTGCCTCCGCTACCGGCGCTTGAATATCCTGCACGACGGTGGTGGTGAGCTGTGCGGGGCAGCCCTTGTCGGTATTGACAATGTCGAGGGTGTACAGGCCCGGCTGGTTGACGGTGGGGGTGAGCGGCGAAGCGCCGGAAAGGAGACCCGGTCCCGACCAGTTGTATTCAAATACGCTGCCGCTGCTGCTGCCGGCGCCGTTGAGTTGCACGGTTTGCACTGCACAGGTCAGTTGTTCGGGGGCGGCGATCAGAACGGTTGGCGGCGTTTGATCGGTTGCTATGAGGAGTTGATCGGTGTTGGTGCAGCCGTTGTACAGGTCGGTGACCAGCAGACTGTACGTTCCGCCGGTACCGATGGTGGGTTGCGCCGTATTAGCGCCGCTGATGATCGTGCCGCCGTTGGAGGCCGTCCAGTTGTAGGCAAGGCCATTGACGCCGCCGACGGCGATGGCGGAGAGCACGAGTTGCGGATCGGTGCAGGTCACCTCGCTATCCGGGCCGGCATTGACGGCGGGTGGGGTGACGTTTTCAGCAACGATGACAGTAGCCGTTTCGGTACAACCGTTGTCGCTGTTGGTCACCTGCAGGGTGTACGTGCCGGGTTCGGCTACGAGGGGTGAGAGGGAGGTGACGCCGTTGAGGATTTGTCCGCCGTTGGTGGCCGTCCATTGATAATTAAAATTATTACCCACGCTGCTGCCCGCGCCGCTCAGGGAGAGGGTAGTGACCTGGCAGGTCAGTTCGCCGGGCGTTGCGGCAGCGGCCAGTGGTGCGTTGACGTCCTGCAAGACCACGGCCGTTGCCGTGGAGGCGCAGCCGTTGACCTGATCGGTGACCTGGAGCACGTAGTTGCCGGGTTCGCCGACGAGGGGTTCGAGCCCGCTGGCGCCGCTCAGAATCTGGCCGTCGGTGGTGCTCCATTGATAAACAAACTGGGCGCCGCTGCTGCTGCCCTGTCCGCTCAATTGCAAGCTGGCATCGGTGCAGGTGAGGGTTTGGGGAGCGCCGGTGACGGCCAGGGGCGGCGTGATGTTCTGACTGACCACCACGGAGCTGACGGCCTGGCAACTGTTTTGGGTATTCAACACCAACAATTGGTAGGTTCCGGGCGCGCCGACGGTCGGAGCGAGGGTATTGGCGCCGGAGATAATCTGCCCGTTGGTAGTCGTCCAGGTATAGGTAAATGCAGCCCCGACGCTACTTCCCGATCCATCGAGCGGCACGGTGGTGACGGCGCAGGTCAGGGTGGGCCCGTTGCCGGCAGTGGCCGTGGGCAGACTGGCATCCTGGGTGATCACGACCTGGTCGGTTGCGGTACAGAAGTTGTCGGGGTTGGTGATGGTGAGGTTGTAAATGCCGGCGGCATTGACGACCGGGTTGAGCGAATTCTGACCGCTGACGAAGTTGCCGTTCTGGGTTGTCCAGTTGATCTGGTAATTCGGACCGGCATTGCTGACGGTGGCGCCGAGGGTGTTGGTGGTGTTCAGACAGGTCAACACGGCGGTTGGTCCGGCATCGACCACGGGGTAAAATACATTTTGCGCCACGGGCACAGAAGCCGACGAGGTGCAACCGGTGAGCAGATTGGTGACCAGCAGGTTATAGGTTCCGGGCTGGTTGATGGTCGGCGTCAGGGTATTGGCGCCGGCCAGGATGTTGCCTCCCGAAGTGGTCCACAAATAGGCCAGTTGTCCGGGGCCCTGCGCGCTGGCGCTGCCGCCCAGTTGGGTCTGGATGAGTTGGCAGTTGAGGGTAGGCGAGGGGCCCGCGTTGACGGAGGGCGGCGTGAGGTTTTCGGTGACGACGGTCACGTCCTGTGCGGTGCATCCGTTTTGCGGGTTGCTGACCAGCAGGGTGTAGGTGCCGGGTTCGTTGATGGTGGGCGTGAGCGAGTTGGCGCCCGAGACGATATTGCCGCCGTTGGAGGCCGTCCACTGGTACTGGAACACGGGCCCGATACTGCTGTTGGTACCGTTGAGCTGGAGGCTGGCAACGGTGCAGGTCAGCAGCGGGTCAGCGCCGGCATCGGCCTCGGGAGAGTTCTGATCGAGCAGGATTTGCACGGTGGAGGAGGCCGTGCAACCGTTGGTTTGATCGGTCACGGTGAGGTTGTAAAAACCGGATTGATTGACAATCGGGCTTAAAGAAGTGTTCCCCGAAACGATGTTGCCATTGGTGGTCGACCACAGGTAGCTGTACTGCTGGCCCTGCGACGAACCGCTGCCGTTGAGGGTCAGTTGCGGGTTGAAGCAGGAGATCACGGCGGGCGTTCCGGCGTTGGCCAGGGGCGGCGTGAGGTTTTGATTGACCGTGACGGTTGAACTGGCGGTGCAGTTGTTGGTCGTGTTCAGGATATTCAGCGTGTACTGGCCGGGCTGGTTGACGGTGGGCGTGAGGGTGTTTTGTCCGCCGGTGAAGTTGCCGTTGGCAGTGGTCCAGTTGAACTGAATATTGGCGCCCTGTGTGGAGGCGTTGCCGTTGAGTTGAACGGAGCCGACGACGCAGTTCAGTTCACCCGGAACGGTGGCCAGGGCGGTGGGCACGTTGGCGTCCTTGTTGACGGTGACGACGTCGGTGGCGGTGCAACCCGTTTGTGTATTGGTAATGAGCAGGTTGTAGGTTCCGGCGGCATCCACGACGGGGTTGAGGGTATTGGCGCCGGAGGCGACGTTGCCGTTGGCGGTGGTCCAGCTGTATGCAAACTGTGCGCCGGTGCTGCCCGTTCCGCTCAGGGTAACCGTCGCATTGGTACAAGTAATCAGGCCATTGGGCCCGGCATCGACGCTCGGCGGGGTGGTATTTTGGTCAATGAGGACATTGTCGCTTGCCGTACAGCCGTTCTGGATATTGGTGACCAGCAGGTTGTACGTGCCGGGTTGGTTGATCACCGGGGTAGGGGTATTTTGTCCGGAGATGAAATTACCGCCGGCGGTCGTCCACAGGTAGGTGAATACCGGACCGTTGCTCGAAGGCGAGCCGTCGAGGGTGAGGGTGGGGAAGTTGCAATTGATTTGCGCTGCCGGACCGGCTTCTGCCAGGGGCAGGGCCACGTCGTTGGGGATATTGACCGAAGAGAGTGCGGTGCAGCCGTTGGATGTATTGGTGACCAGCAGCTCGTACAAACCGGGTGCGTTGACGGTGGGGTTGAGGGTGTTGCCGCCGTCGACGAGGCCCGGGCCGCTCCATGCGTAATTGAAGTTGGCGCCCTGGCTGGATGCCGAACCGTTGAGCACGAGTTGTTGCACGGCGCAGGTCAGGGTATCGGGCGCGCCGGCACTGGCGGTGGGCAGGCTGGCATCGGCGGCTACGGAGGTGGATGCCGAGGCAGTGCAGCCGTTCAGGGTATTGGTCACGACGAGGGTGTATGCGCCCACGGCGTTGATGACGGGGTTGAGGGTGTTGGCGCCGGAGAGGATGTTGCCGTTGGCGGTGGTCCAGTTGTAGGTATAACCTGCGCCCGAACTTGAACCGGCGCCGTTGAGTGTCAGCGAATTAACGGTACAACTCAGGATACCGCCCGGTGCGACGGTGGCGTTGGGCGGCGCGATGTTCTGTCCGACCGTGACGGTGGCCGTCGAGGCGCAGCCGGTCTGGGTGTTGAGTACGTTGAGGTCGTAGGAGCCGGGTTGGTTGATGACCGGGTTGAGGGTATTCGATCCCGAGACGATGTTGCCGTTGAGGGTCGACCAGACGTAAACATACTGTGTGCCCTGGGAAGAGCCGCTGCCGTCGAGGTTAAGCTGGGCATTGGCGCAGGTAAGGGTTTGCGCCGGGCCGGCGTCGGCAGTGGGGAAGGTCTGACTGGTGACCACGCTGGCCGAGGCGGTGGAGGTACAACCGTTTTCGGTGTTGGTGATGGTCAGGGTGTAGGTGCCCGGTTGGTTGACGATGGGATTGAGGGTCAGATTGCCGGAAAGGATATTGCCGTTGGTGGTCGACCATTCGGCGAAGAAGGGCCATCCGTCGGAGGAGCCGACGCCGGAGAGTTCGACCTGCGGGAACTGGCAGGTGAGTGTACCAGTGCTGACGGCGACGGCGGTGGGCAGGCTGAAATCTTCGGTGACGACGACGGAGCCGGTGGCGGTACAGAAGTTTTCCTGGTTGGAAATGACCAGGGTGTAGGTGCCGGGTTCGTCGACCTCCGGGGTGGGCGTGCCGTTGCCGAAGAGGATGTGGCCGTTGGTGGTCGTCCAGTTGTAATTGAATTCGTTGCCCTGCGACGAACTGGAAGCGTCGAGTTGGACGGAGGGGAAATTACAGTTGAGTTGCAGCGGCGGGGCAATGCCGAGGGAGGGTTGGGTCGTGTTTTCATCAACAAAAACCTCCACCTCGTCCGTACAGCCGTTGGAAGTATTGGTAACCACCAAGGTGTAATAACCGGCTTCGTTGACCTTGGGTTTCAGCGTCGTGGCGCCGGATACGATATTACCCGGACTGGCAGTCCACTGGTAGCTGATATTGGCGCCGGTAGTGGTGCCGACAGCATTCAATTCAACGACTGCCGTGGCGCAGTTGATGATGCCCGGCGGCTGAACAAATGCATTCGGGTAAATTTGATTGGTATTAATGGTGACGGAACTGGTTTTGGTACAACCGTTGTCGTTGTTCGTAACAGTAAGCGTGTAAGTACCCGCGGCATCAACCACCGGGTTGAGGGTTGTTTCGCCGGAAACGATATTCGGCCCCGACCATTCGTAGCTGAATTGCGGCCCGACCGATGCCGTGGCATTGATCGTATAAATTGGAGCCGTGCAGGTCAGCGTAGCGCCAGGCCCGGCATTGGCAGTTGGCGGTGTGATATCTTGTGTGACGGTGACCTGCGCCTGATCGGTACAGCCGCTGACCGAGTTGGTAATCAACAGGTTATACGTGCCCGGATCATTGACGGTCGGTGTGGGCGTATTGGCGCCGGAAACGATGACACCGTTGGTGGTCGTCCACTGGAATACGTCGTTCGGTCCCTGGGTAGAGCCGGTGGCATCCAGGTCAATTTCCGGATTGTAACAATTCAGTATGCCCGGGGTGGCGACGACGGCGTCGGGTGTGTCGAAGTTTTCATCGACGGTGACGAAGTCTTCACTGGTGCAACCGTTGGTGGTGTTGGTCACCACCAGATAATATACGCCGGGTTGGTTGACGGTGGGGCTCAGGGTATTCTGGCCACTGACAAAGTTGCCGGGGTTGGCCGTCCAGGTAAAGGTAAAATTGGCGCCTGTGGATGCCTGTGCCTGCAGTTGCACGGTCGGGTGCAGGCAATTGAGCAATTGTTCGGGACCAGCGCTGACGTTGGGATAGTTCTGGTTGGAATTGACATTGACAGTCACCTGTTTGGTACAGCCGTTGGCGTTGTTGGTCACCGTGAGGGTGTAAGAGCCTGGTGCGTCGACTACCGGGTTCAAGGTGGTTTCACCCGAAACAATGCCCGGGCCCGACCATTCATACGTAAAATCGGGGCCTTGCGAAGAGCCGTTGCCGTTGAGCGTAATCTCCGGGTTTTGGCAGGTCAGCGTCTGGGGCGTTGCGACGGCCGCGACCGGTTGGGTCAGGTTGGCCGCGACGGTGACAAATGCGGTGGCGGTGCAATTGTTGTCCGGGTCGGTGACAACGACCGTATAGGTGCCCGCGGCGCTCACATCGGGGCTTGAGGTGTTGCCACCGCCGCTGATGACGCCGCCGTTGGTGGCCGTCCACTGGTAGTTCAGGTTGCCGTTTTGCGACCAGCCGTTGGCTTCCAGTGTAATCACCGGATTGTAGCAGTTGACGATATCCGGCGGATTGATGTTGACCGTGGGCGGAACGTTGTTGCCCGAGACGGTCACACTGGCTTCATTGGTACATCCGGTGACGTTGTTCGTCACCACAATGGTATAAGTACCGGCGAGGTTGACCTGCGGGGTAAGGGTGTTTTGTCCGGAGACAAAGTTGCCGTCGG
>JADZFP010000374.1 GCA_020849825.1 Saprospiraceae bacterium | reverse complement strand
TTGCCAAAGCGCACGAGACGGAGGATGTCTTGCGGGTCGCTATTGACCAGAATGATGTCGGCGGTTTCGGCAGCCACGTCGGTGCCGGAGCCGACGGCGATGCCCACATCGGCTTGGGCGAGCGCGGGCGCGTCGTTTACCCCGTCGCCGGTCATGGCCACGAATTCGCCTTCGGCTTGAAGTTCTTTTACAATTTCGACTTTTTGATGCGGCAGCACCTCGGCAAAGACTTCGTTCAGCCGCAATTCGCGCCGTACACTTTCAGCCACCTGCTTGTTGTCGCCGGTAGCCATGATGACCTTTACACCGTCATTTTGAAAAGCGGCGACCGCGGCGGCGGAAGTTTTGCGCAGCCGGTCGGCCAGCGCGATGAATCCGACCAATTGGCCATCCACCAGCACAAACACCACGGTTTCTGCCGCCTTGCTTTGAACCGATTCCGGCAGGGCGATCTTCTTGTTTTTCAAGTAATTGGGGCTGACCACCAGCACATCTTTCCCGCCGATTTTCCCCTGAATGCCCTGAGCCGTGAGCGACTGAAAATCGCGAACTTCGAGCAACTTAACGCCCTTTTCTTCCGCGAAACGTACAATTCCCTGCGCTATCGGGTGCTCGGAGTTTTGTTCCAACGAAGCGGCGAGTTGCAGAATGTCCTGTTCCTTGTATTTAGTTGCCACGGACACCACGCGGTTCACGCCGAACGCGCCTTCGGTAAGCGTGCCGGTTTTGTCGAAGACGATGGCCGTGATTTTGCGGGAATTTTCAAAAGCTGTGCGGTTGCGGATAAGCAATCCGTGCTGCGCCGACAATGCGGTGGAAATGGCGACCACCAACGGAATGGCCAGCCCCAGCGCGTGCGGACAAGCGATGACCATCACCGTCACCATACGTTCGAGCGCGAAGGCTGTCGTTTGCCCTGCCCAAAGCCAGTAGCCCAACGTCAACAGCCCCGCGACAATGGCTAAGTATGTTAGCCAGCGTGCGGCGCGGTCGGCTAAGTTTTGAGTTTTAGATTTACTGGATTGGGCTTCCTGCACCATGCGCACCACTTTTTGCAAATAACTGTCCTGCCCGGCATTGGTCACCTGGATTTTCAAGGTGCTGCTGCCGTTCACAGCTCCTGCAATGACTTTTGCGCCGATCGCCTTAACTACCGGCTGCGATTCGCCGGTCAGCATGGATTCATTGACGTAGCTCTCGCCTTCCACCACCTCACCGTCTGCCGGTATTTTTTCGTTGGCTTTTATCAACACCACCTCACCGACTTGCAAGTGCTGAATCGGGTGGTCCTGCACCGAGCCGTCGGCCTGCACCACGTGTGCCTCGGCGGGCATCAGGCTGACCAGCATTTCCAGCGCCCGCGACGCGCCCGACACGGTTTTCATTTCAATCCAGTGGCCAAGCAGCATCACTACGATAAGCGTGGCCAATTCCCAATAAAAATCCATTCCCGGCAGCCCGAAAGTGACCGCCACGCTGTACACAAACGCTACTGTCGTGGCCAGCGCGATGAGCGTCATCATGCCGGGGATGCGGTGGCGCAATTCGGCCACGGCCCCGGCCAAAAACGGCTGGTTGCCGTAAGCAAATAGAATGGAGGATAGACCGAACAACACCCACTTGCGCCCCGCAAAATCGAGGTGAAACCCAAAGAAGTGCTGAATCATGTCGGACAGCAACAATATCGGCACGGTCAAAGCCAGGGACAACCAGAATTTGCGCCGAAAACCGTCCACCGAATGGCCCGCGTGTTTGTCGTGTTCGCCGTGATCACCGCCAGCCGAGGCATGATGAGCATGAGCGTTGTTGACGGCAGCAGGGGACGGCTTGTGTTCTTGTCTTTGGGGCGGGGTGGGGTGGTGTTGCTCGTGATTTTCCATACGTTTAGTTTTTATGGCCGGAGTTGTTTTTTTGAAAGTTCAATTTTAACACGACGCCTCCGGTCAGTCGAAAAATACGGCTGACATTCCGCCCGCTTGATATTTTCCCAAAACTTGCATAGAAACCCGTTTTCCCATTGTCTGAATAATAGGCAGTACCGCCGAATTGCCAGTACGAAACGCCGTAGGCCTGTGGTAAATCCGGCACATCGGGCACAAAATCCGCCCCGCCTTGCGTCACCTGCCGTTCTATCCAGGCATCTAAATAGTAATGTGCCGCGGGCAGACCTATTTTTGCTAAAAATGTAGCATAATTCTTGGGCTTGATAACTTGATAATCAGGGCGTTGTTGGAGGATAACAGACAGGTCGCGCTCCGAAATTTCATCCAACCGCCAGTTGTACCCGCCCGTCAGGTTGATGAAAATACCGAGTTTAGACTCAAATTGAAAAAGAGCCCGCACCGGTATAGCAACAGATTTTTGCCCCAAAGCGCCGACAGTAACAGGCGCGTAGTCGCTCAGTGGAAAACTGCTGCCAATGCCCACAATGCCGTTAAAATACCCCGCATCACCAAGCGCAACCCGCAAAGGGCGATATTTGAGATACAATCCGCCGTCTTGCAATCCGCTGTTTTGATTGGTGTACATGTATGGCACGGAGACGACCACATCCAGCCAGTCTGTCACTCCGTATTCGGCAAAAAAACTGAGCAGGTTGCCTCGATAAGACAAGTCGAATACGCTGCCATTTGCGCCGCTGAATTGTTCGGCTTGCATCCCGGAATAGGAAATCGCAACATCCAGGTGTTTGGCGCCTTTCATATAGCCATCCAGCGGTCCTTGCGCCCGGGCGAGCGAAAAGCACACAACAAATTTTAGGAGGAGGGCGGCAAGCATTGTATTCGTCATTTTCTTAAAACAGGTATTCCTTCACACACGTTTAATGTTTATGCCCGCTGTGGTCGTCGAACGGGTCTTGATATACTTCCTCTTTCAACCACTTCAAATCTCTTGTTTCGAGCGCCTTGCGAATATGGCCCCAGTTGTGGTTCTGCGGTCCGGCGGCGAGGTATTGCAGCGCGCCGTTCTGGTCGGCCAGCAGCCGTTCGAGCATTTTCTTTTCGTTCAGCGACTCGATGGCGAGTTCGGCGGCTTTGCTCAGGCTTTTGTAGGCTTTGCCGTGCTTCTTTTGGGTTTCGTAGGCGACGGCTTTGTCGTAGTGAAAAAACCAGTCGGTCACATCTCCGGCGGCAGAAGCGGGCGCCTTACTCGTGGTGCAATTCGCGCTAAGAGCCAGCAAAGTCATCAGCAAAAGAGCATTTTTCATAAAAACTTCCTTTAAGAGGGTGGCGCGAAAATCCTTCCGCGCCACCGGACATAAACAAAAACTACTAAGCTCCCCAAACCTGCTTTTTTCTTTAAAAAGCCGGGCGGAAGGTGTGGAGCTCCCGTCCCGGCCAAGTGCCCTGTAAGCGACTTGTTTTCTCTTTGACAGCGCCCTGTTGAGGCGGTTTATTGAACAATGACTTTCCTGACCGTGATGACGTTCTCATCTGTCTGGACTTTCAGGATATAAACCCCTTTTGGAAACAAGGATGAGAGGGGTATCTGTTCGTTCAGCATGGTCACATCGTGCAAATGGATGGGGCACAAGGGGCTTGCCCCGTGCGCGTCCACCATTGAAATCGAAACATCTGTGGGGTGTTCAAAGTCGGCTTGAATGCTCAACATATCGGCGACCGGATTCGGCCAGACACTTATTTCTTTTTCACCAAGAGCAGGATTGGGCGTACTTGTTGTGATGAAGGCAGGGCTAAACCCAGTCTGCATCACATCTTTATTTGCCTCGTTCTGGACAAAAGCCGCGACCTCCAATTGCGTCCAGTCGGGCGTCGGGTCCCCGCCGTAAATCTCCCATTGCGCTTCGATGACGACCGAATCGCCAACAGCCCAATCCGCCGGGAGAGGTGTGCCGGTCGGTTCCGGCAACAGTTTCCGCATCACGTTCTGAAAATGATTTTCGCCGTTGTACGAAGTGAAGCCCGTAATGTCCTTCTCCGTCACGCCAATCTTTGCCCTCAACTGGGGCATTCCCGAAATGGCTTGTGTCGCCGTTATCACCACATGGATAAAAACAGTGTCGTGTGCATCGGAAAAATCCTGTGAAACCGAAATGGCAAACGGCGATGGCACGGCATATCGGGCGTCCAAAATTGCCTGATTAAAACCGAACACGGGGCCACTCCACGTATTACCGTCCATGTGACCATACGGCGCGGACGAGTTGGAATAATAGATGCTCGCATCGTCCACGTCCGCAGGATTGTAATCGTACAACTTGGGCGTACCGAACGGTATGTTGGTTTGGTACTTGATAGAGACAATTTTCTGATCGTTGGCGTCGAGCAGTTGATTCAAGCCAGGGTTGAAAACGGCGCACGGCGGGCAATTTTCTCCCGTGAACTCTTCAAACAACATCAACCGTTGCGATTGACCTTGCGAAGCGAATGAAAAAAACATACCAGCGATCAGCAGCATTGACCTTCTCATGTTGAATATTTTTTGACGCAGGCATCAATAATTTTGTCTTACAGCAGGGCCAGCCGGGCGGGAGATGTTGAACTCCCGACCCGACTGCGCACCCTGTATGAAAGCCCCTCACTATTTAACAAAATCTATCTCCACCTCCACGCTGTCCACCGTGTTGCCGATGCGCAGGGTATTGCCTTCGAGGTGGTGAATCGTCCACACGTTCCCGGACAACGTGAGTTTCATATTGGCCTCATCTGCTGCCCATGTGCCGGAAGTGGGATGCGTGAAGGGCGTGATGTTGGTGGTGATTTCGTAGTTGCCGCCCGTTTGCAGGTGCAGAAACATCGTCGTCGAGGCCGGGGCTGCTACGCCGTCAACCTTGATTTCGGTGGAATTCCACTCGGCGGTCAGATTTTCGCTCAAGGTGGGGTCGTCATTTTTACAGGAGTAAAAAACCCCGCCGAACAGGAACAAAGCGGCGAAGAATAAGGGCATGATTTGCTTCATGTTTGTAAAATTTTATGTTTGAATGAATGAATTGGCGTGTCACTGGATTTCATAGTTGAGCATCATCCCGCCATCCTCGTGTTCGAGGTTGTGGCAGTGAAAGACGAACTTGCCTTTGAGGTCGGGAAAACGGACGATGATGCGCACTTTTTCGCCGGGGAAAGCGAGCACGGTGTCCTTCCAGCCTTTTTCCCATGGTTCAATGGTGCCGCGACCGCCCGTTCGGGATAGCACCTGGAATTGCCCGGCGTGCAGGTGCATGGGGTGCGTCTCCGTCCCGGCCGAGTTGTCGAATTCCCAGATTTCGACCGTTCCGGCCTTCACCACTTCGTCGCGGCGGTCAGGGTCGAATGTTTTGCCGTCTATTGGGTGCATCACCATACCGTCCATGCCGCCGTGCTGCATCATGTGTCCGATGTTGAACGTGCGCGTGGCGACCGCCTGCGACTCTGGTATTTTTTCAACCGGCATCAGCGCGCCAGGTACTAATGTATTGTCGGATTCTTGCCGCGTCACCCTGAATTTCAGGAGGTAAAACGCCTGCTGTCCCTGTGTCGCCGTGCCGGCA
>JADZFP010000373.1 GCA_020849825.1 Saprospiraceae bacterium | reverse complement strand
GTCTGGCATTATGACGCTTTTTTTCAAAAAAATCCACAGCAGGTTTGGTCAAAAAAGGCCTGTGCCAACAATGTTTAATGTAACATTAACACAGAACAAACGAAATAGCGTGTGTGGAAAGGCGCAAAATGTGCCAACAGGGTTGTTTTGAGGGTCAGCGTTGTATTTCAATGAGCCGGGTGACGGCATTGGCCGGCAGCATTCCTTCTTTCAAAATCAGCCGCTGGCCGTCGCCTGCCAGATAGGAGGCAAAGCCGAGTCCAAGACCGGGTCGGGCTTGTGCATTGATCACGTGGATAGCCCGTTTGAAAGGGTACTGTCCGGTGGCGAGGTAGGCCTGATAGGGGCCGTAGCCGCGTTCGCCCACTGCGGAGGAAACGCGCAGCAGGCGGATTTCGCTCAGGAATTTCTGCACTCCGCCATCGTCGGTATCCGAGATGATGTTGGCGGAAATAATGCCGATGGCGCCCGGGTTTTGGGACACGTAGGCGATTACTTCCTCATTGGTATTCAACGCGGAGGCATTGGCCGGCAGGGGCGCGCCGCCGCCGATGCTGTCTTTGACGTATTTGACGGTGCCTGAAAGCGGGTTGTCAAATACGAGGCGCACGGGACCGAGTTTGGATTGCGGATTCAGGTCGCTCCATTTGGCGGTTTTGCCGGTGAGCAGATCGCGCAATTGATCACGCGTAAATACCGAATCGGGGTTCGACGGGTGCAGAATAAAGGCAACGGCATCGTAGGCAATCGGGGTCATTTTGGGCGTAAAGCCGCGCTGGCGGAAGTATTTCAGTTCGTCTTCCGTGAGTTTGCGGGGAATAACCACGACCTGCACCGAATCGCGAATGATGGCCGCAACGGCCTCTCCTTCGGATACGTAGTGCGCATTGATTTTTGCCTGCCGGTAGATGCTGTCGAACACGTCGATCGCGGATTCGACAACAGGTCGGTAACCCTCGTCGATCCAGACCGTCAGTTCGCCGGTAGTCGGGGTGTCCAGTTTTTTACCGGTTTTTTGATCGCGGGGCTGGTCGCAGGAAATCAGCGCGACCAGGAGCAGCAGGGGGCTTAAAAAAAGAAGATTCTTTGTCATATCGTATGGATTGATCATCGAACATCAGAAATAATCGGCATAAACGCGCCAGCCCCGGTAAATGCCGTAAACCAGCACGGTAACTCCGAAAATATTGCGGTATTCGGCAGGCAGATCGGGGATGGAAGCTGGCACAAGCAAAAGCCAGGCGCCAAAACCGATGAAGAATATGGTCATGCTGAGGCCGATAATCAGCATGGCGGTACGGAAAGGGCCTTGTCTTTTGCGAATGCGTTCGTCGGATGACATAATCGTTCGTTTTAGTAGGAAGATGCAAATTTGGTGAGAAATGGTGGATGACTCAGCTACGGATATAAAAAAACTCCCGCGCCGGATTGCCCGGCACGGGAGTCGTTATCGTGAGAAGAGGCAGTTTTACAGTCTCCACCACATGTGGTTGCCAAATACTTTGGACGGGTCGCTGGCCAGGCCCTGAGCGGCGATAGCGGCTTCGAGGTTGGCTTTGTTGTTGCTGGTTTCGCTGATCGGGTAGGCGAAGCGACGCGGCACGCCCTGGCCCGGGTAAGCAGTTCCGGGTACTTCTGCGATCTCATCCGGGAAGCTGGTACGGCGGAATTCCGTGAAAGCTTCGCAGCCGTTGCCGTAAAGGGCTACCCATTTTTGGGTGATAACGGCGTCGAGCGCATTGGCGTCGTACTCAGCACCTTTTGCATCCAGAAAAGTCTGGTCGGCTGTTACGCCGTGTTGAGCGCAGGAGGCCGCGATGGCATCGAGATAGTTCTGCTTGCTGTTATTGGCTTCTGCCATAATGAACAACACTTCTGCATACGTCATCAGCACGGAGGGTGCCGTGGGATCGTCGCGGAAAGCGGCGCCGATTTGCGATACGGAAGTGAACGGATTCGGCTCCACAGTACCGTTGGGCTGGCCTTTGTAAACACCACCGTCGGCCAGTTCGGCATAAACCGGCAGGCGCGGGTCGTTTTGCATGATGGTCACGAGCGTCTGGCTCACAGCGTGGTCGTTACGACCATCGTTGTACTTGTTGTTGTACAGCGGGTTGGAGCCGTCGGGCGTAGCATCGTAGTACGACATTTGAGCGTTTTCGCTGTTGGAAGCGATCAGGTCGGCCGGGTTGGCGAGCAGCGTCTGGAGTTCGTTGGCAAATGCCGGGTTTTTGTGCTTGGCACGGTTGAGCAGGCGGGCGCGCAACGAATTGGCAAATTTGCGCCAGTTGTTCACATTGCCATTGTAAATAAGGTCGCCAGCGCCGAGAGCATCGCCGCTTGCATCGAACATGGTGGCAGCCGTACGCAGTTCGCTCACCAGGCCGGCATAAATATCGGACTGGGCGTCGTACTTCGGATTGGTCACCCGGTCGATATTCAGCGCTTCGCTATACGGCACGTCGCCCCACATATCTGTGATAATGGCGAAGTAGTAGGCCCGCATGACCATAGCGGCAGCGCGCATGTTGCTCGGGTTGGGTGCGCGGTTGATGACGTCGGTCAGGTCCATCAGCGGGCCGGCATACAGACCCTGCCAGTGTGTATCAAAAGCATCGGGGCGGTACTCGTACCAGTCTTCGTCGATGTATTGAATTTTGGCATAGTGCTGGGCCCAAAGACCGGCATAGGTAGCGTCCATATTGGCGCCATGTACGCGGCGAACGCCCTGCGAGATACCGGAGATCAGGATATTCGTGAGCGGCACTTCTTCCGGATCATTCGGGTTGGTATTGATTTCGTCGAAATCTTTGTCGCAGCCTGCACTGGAAACGCCCAAGAGGAGCAGCAACAACCAGATTTTGATATTTTTCATGTTGTCAATTTTTTATGAATGTGTGAATGATTAGAACTGGGCATTAACCGTCAGACCGAAG
>JADZFP010000372.1 GCA_020849825.1 Saprospiraceae bacterium | reverse complement strand
TTCATTCCACAACTGCGGGTTGTTCACCGTCAGGTCGCAGAATTCTACCGGGCTGGCCGGGCAGTTTGCCGTCGGGGCCTGGGTATCGATCACCTTGATCACCTGCTTGTAGGTGAAGCAGTTGTTGTTGGCGATGTTCGGGATCGTCGTGCCGTTGTACTGACCACCGTGGTAGAACACCGAGTAGTTCGTCGCGGCCTGGCCGGGCAGTACCGCCACACTGGTCGGCGCCCAGGGGGCAGGCGTACCCGGTGCGGACACGATCGGGCCCGGTAGGTTCTGACTGCTGTTGGTGTTGGCGTTCGGATTCGGGTTCGGTACCAGCGTGACCGGCAGGTTCGGGTTGAACGTACACCAGTTGATCACCGTCCAGCTTCGTTCGATCTTGAAGCAGGCGTCGGGGACTACGGTGAAAATTTCATCTTCTGAACTCACGCCCAGCAGTTCGCAGTCTTCGCCGAAGAACTGAGGCTCGCCATAGTTGCCCGTGCCGTCGCAGACCGTCACGATCACGTCGTTGGGGAAGCGCACGAAGTAGTCCTGAATGTAATTGACAAACACCCGCTGCGTACACTGGCTGCTTTGTCCCCCGCAGTCGAAGGCGCGGAACGTGCGCGTAATCGTGCCGCGGTTGCACACCGTGTCGAACTGCGTATAACTGTTCTGTACTGTAATGGTATCCAGGCAGCAGTTGTCCTGCCCCGTGGCCATACCGTAAGCCCAGAGGCTCGGATCGAAGTTTTCACAATCGACCGTCGCGTTGGCAGGGGGTGTACACACCGGTTTGATCTTGTCGGCCACGAATACCTGCACCATGCAATCGTTGTAGTGCCCGGCATAGGCATCCAGCGCCACTTCGCCGGAAGGAACGTCAATATCGTATGCCCGGAAGACGACCGTAATGGTATCGTTGACGTCGTCGCAACAGAAACGAACCTGATCGTGGAAAGTGGAATCGCTCTGGCAGGTGTTCGACAACATGCGGCGGACCTTGAATTCCACCGGCGAGCAGTTGTCGTCGCTGCCCGAATCGAAGGAAGAGGCGTCGACCAGCGAAACACCGCTGCCGCCCAGATCCACCTGGGTCACCTGCTGGCAAACTGCCACCGGCGGCACCAGGTCGGCGACCGTCAGTACAAACTGGCAGGAAGAAGTATTGCCGCATTCGTCGGAAGCCGTGTAACGCACCGTGTAATTGCCCAGAGGCAGGCATTGCGTGTAGTCGAACACTGCCAGCGTATCGGGGTTCCAGTAGTTGTTGCCGGGGAAATCGGCCAGGTAGCCCGGCACTGTGAAGGTGATGATGTTGCCGTTGGCCGGGTTAACCCCGGTCACCTTGGCTTCCAAATTGCCGATGTCGGAGCAACCTTCCGACACGATCATGTCGGGCAGTGCCGCCGTCGCGCAGCAGTTGAACGGATCGGTCGATACCGTCACCGCCGGCGGACAGGCAAATTGCGGACCACCGAGGTCTTTCACACGGATGATCTGGACGTGTTCGACCGGGTTGGCGGCGCTGATCGGGAGGCAGGTGTTGCGCACTTTCCAGGTGCGCAGAATTTCATAACTGCCCTCACAAATCGCGAGTACCTCATCGGTATAGCCGATCGAGGCGGAACACAAGCCGCCTACACCAATCGGCGCGCCATTGATGCTCGGACGCCCGGTGTTGTCGGGCGCGGTAGCCGCGGCATTGAGATAAACAGCCTCGCAATTGACGATTACGTCGTCAGGCATGACCACATCGTCCAGATCGAAGGGCACCACCGTGATGGTCTGGGAGCAAACCGACTGGTTGCCCCAGACATCGGTCACGATGAAGCTGCGGGTGATGATCTGGCGCGGGTTGCCACACTCTCCGTTGTCGAGTATTTCGTTGTCGACGACCTTGGTCGTTGCCGAACAGTCGTCGATCAATACATCTCCTGTATACGACACGGCCGTGGGTTCGCTGCAGGCGATGGTGATATTGGCCGGGCAGACAAGCGCCGGTTTCAATTTGTCTTCGATGGTCAGGGTCGACCAGCAGGAATTGCCCGTTTCCGGGTCGAGTACCGTGACGGTAAATGTTTTACCGATATCGGAAGCGTCGAAATTATTGTCGACCGGCTGTCCTTGCTGGTTTTTGACCGTAATCACGTAATCGCTGTAACAGTGGTAGTTGCTGCCTTCCAGCGCGCCGTCGGCGTCGAGCACGAAATTGCAATCGGCAGGCATCGACACGTGGCTCAGGTCGTTGCAGACCAGTCCGCCGGGACCGGGCACGTATTCCACGATATTGACACTGAACGTGCAGGTTTTGGTATTGCCGGCTTCATCCGTCACCCAAATGGTGACCACATGCGTGCCGATATCAAACCAGGAACCCGAAACAGGGGTCATCACGGTATCGGTTACGGCGCAATTGTCGACAGACAGGGCCGGGCCGTAGGACACGTATTTGCCGCATTCCCCGCCATTAAGGTTGATGGTCAGGTTGGCCGGGCAGCTGAGTTGCGGTTGTTCGACGTCTTTTACCGTCACGTCAAAATCGCATTGCGCCGTATTGCCGGCGGCGTCCTTAAGCGTGTAGGTGACCTTGGTCGTACCCACACAGAAGAATTGCGTCGTGCTGTATCCGCCGATACCCAGTATTGGGCCGCTTGCAGGTACACAATCGGCATCCGCACTGGTGTACGTCACCGTGATCGTACCCTGGAAACAGTTGTCGACCAGCAGCGGATGTATCCAGGTGAAGTTCTGGCCGCATTGTCCGGGGGCGTTGTTCAATACCTGATCGGGCAGATCGAACGGCGCAATGCAGCGGATCGTCAGCGACCATCCGGTCACGGTCGGGTTTTGGCCGGGCAAGGGAACCACGTCGAGAATCCAGTTGCCTTCGGCTTTTTGTCCAAACAAAGTGCTCAGCGAGTCATCCGGGATTTCCGTCAAAACCACTTTGATGCCTTTCGGACTGATCAGGGTCATGACCGAATTGGCAGGCGTGGCGGTGCCGGTTCGGTTGAACACGATATCGCCGATGATGCAGTTGCCGGCCGGGATGGTGATGGTCGAGCGGTTGCAGGTAGCGGCGCTGATGTTCGGTATGCCCGCGCCGTTGTAAACCGTCGGCGACGAAAGTTTGCCGCAGAACGGGTTTTCGGCGTCATTTACCGTTACCTTGAAGGTGCAGCTGACCTTGTTGGGCTCGATCGACTGCAGGGAAGTCTGGGTGCCGTTGTCCGGCATAACTTCCAGATCGGGGTTGACGGCGCCGAATGTCAGCGGGTAGCAGTTTTCTGCCAATACCCAGTCGGCGGCCGTATTGGTGTCGTCTTCGCATTTGCGGATGACGTCGCCGCCGTTCAATACGCCGCTGAAACCGGCGCACCCTGCGTAACCGTTGGTCGACACCTGATCGAACACCGTACCCACGTAGGAGATGGTGTAACAGGCGGGCAGGTTGGCAGGCGCATTGAAACTGAAATTAAATACGCGGGGAGCCCCCACGTTCAGCATGCTGGGCGCCAGCGAGGGCAGCAAGGTCACGGGGCCGATGGTCTGGTTGGCAGCGGCGTTGCCGGAAACACGCCGGATTTCGAGGCAGGAAATATCGATATCGGCCGGACCGAGGTTGGTGATTTCGAGGCGGTCTACCCCACCCGACTGCCCGACTTCGGTGATGAGCAGCAAGGGCTGGTTGGAAACGGTGTATTTCACCCAGCTGTCGCCCGTGTCGAAGAATTCTCCGCTGGCGTTGGTCACGCCGCAGTCTTTCACCTGCGTGAGCGCCGCGTCGGCATAAATCGTATAGGTCACACCGTAGTTGTCTTTACAGGGTCCGCTGACGGCGGGAGCGATATTGTTGACTACCGCGCCGCAAAGCCAGGGATCGTTGTTTTTCACCACATTGGCCGGGCAGCTCAAAATCGGGTCTTGCCAATAGTCGTTGACGATGATCTTAACCTGGCAGGTGTCTTTGTTGCCCGTCAGGTCGACGGTTTCCCAATACAAAATAGTGGTGCCTACCGGGAATCGGCTGCCCGAATTGAGGCCGGTATTGTCAATTTTGGTCAAGGGAACCGGCACGTCGCAGTTGTCGGTTACCAGCGGCTGGGCAAAGGTGACGTAAGCGTCGCAGTGGCCCGATTCGGCATTCTGAATAACGGGAGGCTCGTTGCAGTTGAGGAAATGCGGCGGATCGTCGTCGGTCACGTTCACCTCGAACGAGCAATTGATAAAATTGCCCTGCGCATCTTCGGCGTAATAGGTGATCGTGGAAAGCCCTTGCTGAAACTCATAAGTGGCTGTAAAGAACTGCGGCAAGGGCGCATTGGGCGCCGTATTCAACAGCGCGTCGAGGGTGAAGGGCCCTTCCACCGTGCCGTCCGGATTTTGAATGCGGTAGTCGTACAGCGTAACGCCGCAATTGTCTGTGGGTAGCGGGTGCGTCCAGCTGTACTGGCTTTCGCACAGCCATTCTTCCGTGGTCAGGGTATAATTGGAAGGCGGACAGGTAATGGACGGGCCGACGAGCAAGTCGTCGTTGTCGCAGGAGCCGGAGCGGAAAATTTCGCAACCGCGGGCGTCGACGACCGTAAACGACCAGACCGGGATAGTGTATACCACGCGCAGTTCGCCGAGGTCTTCCTGCGCATCGCCGATCTCGTGGCCGTGAATGACGTCGTAGGTATATTCGCCGTCGTAGTCGTCGGCCGTACCGTCGCCGTCGACATCGAGGCGCACCCCGGTATACTGGATACGATAAGGCTCAAGGCCGCCGGTCACTACGCCGAGGTCGACGATGCGCTCTTCGCCGTCGAGGCACTCGCATTCGGGCGAGCCCATTTCAAGCGGCTGGCGCAACTCGAAGTTGACATTGATGATTTTGTGGCAGCCGAAGTACGGCGGAAGGCTGTCGGGCGAAGGCACGAAGCCGGGCGCGAAGAGCAGGTAAGAGAAAGTAATAAAGCCGTGGCCGGTACCGGGCGTATACACCCCGTCGTAGGAGATCGAGCCCGGGTCGGTGGTGGAAGTGGAATCCGGCAGGAAGGACTGGATAAAGAAATAGCCCTGCGAACCGCTGAGATAGGGGTGGGTGGAAATGTTGTTGTGGTTGACCGATTCGCCGTTCGGCATCGTAATGGTCAGGTAATTGGCGAAATCCAGCTGGGAGGGGTTGTTGGCCTCTAGGCAGAGTTCGGGCAGGTTCAGGTTGATTTGAATACCATCCAGGTAGTCGATCACCTTGATCCGGGCAATGCAGGTACTGTAATTGCCGGCATCGTCGAAAATACGCAGGTTGAGCAGGTTGTCGCCTACGTCGACGCAGTTGTACGACTGGGAGGCGCTGTACGGCTGGCCGGGTTTCTGGATTTCAATCAGCGGGTCGGCATCGCAGTTGTCGGTACTGCCGCCGTCCATAAAAATGGAGCCGCCGCCCTGGTCTTCGGCGTAGATCGTGGCATTACCGGTTTGATCGAGTTTGATTTCGCGGTCGATGCAAACGGCGTGCGGTCTTTGCACGTCGAGCACTGTTACGGAAAATGTGCAGCTCTGCGTTTCACTCTGGTCGTCGGCATCGCCGTCGCCGTTCAGATCGACCTTCAGGATATAGGTGACCTGCGAGGTGCCTACCGGGAAGGTACGGCCGCTTACGTCGTTGATGGTGCCGAGCGTGTTGCTGTTGTAATCCGTCGAAGTGCCCACCGGCGGCAGGCCGGAGCTTACCGGAAACGTGATCTGATAGTTGAGCACCGTAGCGCATCCCAAACCGCCCCGGGGCGTCAGGCCCATCACGACGGCCGAGCACTGATCGACGTCGTTGGGGATAACGACGTCCTCCGGGCAAATCAGTTGAGGTTCGCCCGAAGTGACGGTGATGTTGAAAGAGCAATCCGAGCGTACGCCGCGGCAGGAAAAAGCCGAGTAGGTCACCGGGTACACGCCGGGCGGAAGCACCGAGCCGACAATAGGGCCCTGGGTTTGATACAGACCCGAGCCGGAATCTTTCACGACAAACGTGGGCGGTGGCGTGCCGTTGAAATAACTGACGATCGTGGTATCCAGGCGGCCGACGTACGGCAACACGCCTCCGTAACAACCGTCTTCCACCACCGGTATCGACCAGTTGGCGGCCGTTGTGCAGCTCGAATTTTCAGTGAAGACATACCCCGTGGGCGGGCAGTTTTTAAACTCCGGCAAACTGGAGTTGATCACCGGAATGCGCAAATCCTTGGTATCGCTGAATACGAGCGGAATATCGCACTTCAGGGTTGTCAGGATGCTGTTGATGACCGGGCCGGCAATCGGGATTTTTTCAATAAACGGCTTTAAGGCGTCGAGCAGGCTGAAATAGCCGCTGGTCGGCACGCCGCAGGTATAATCGGCGCGGAAAGGCCAGCCTGTTACGTGCCGGACGGTGATGATGCCGCCTTTTTTATCCATGTTGTTGGGCACAACACCCGTAATGTAGTTGTTGCCCGACACCGGCCAGGGCACCTGCCGGTAGTCGGCGATCAGGTTGTCAAAATTCCCGTCGCCGTCGGTATCCGCCACGACCAGACCGCCCGAGCCGGCCCGAGAGCCCGCGTAGCGCTCGACGGCCTCGCTGACCAGGGTTGCCAGCGATACGTCGCACCAGCCGGCCAGCGATTTCAGCGGACGGTAGGACACGATATCCGGTACGCAGATGCAGAAGTTGATGATCTTGCAAAGCGCGTTCAGCGACGGATCCAGGCTGCGGAGTTTGACGTTGAAACCCGGTATCTGGTTGAACAGGTTGTCGGCCCGGTAACGAATCGTAAACTCCGTGCTGTCGCAGAACAAGGCGCACTGGTCCGTTTCCAGCCGCGCATTGAGAATCTTGAACGGAATTTTTTTCTTGATAAAAATACAGGAGAACACCAGGGTCGGCGAGGGCTTGGAGACGCAGATATCGTACGTCGGATTGAACAGGTTGGGGCCGCACTCGCTGGGGAAGATGTTGGAAGTTATCGACCCGTTGTCGCAGTTGCCGTCGTTGTATACAATGATCGACAGGCAATATCTCGTCACACAGGGATCGTAATCGTCGGGCAGAATACCCGGCGAACAATCGGAAGAAGCGCCGTCTTCATCCAGGCAAATGGTGTAACACACCGACTCGTTTTCACCCGGCGGGGGTATCGTCAGGGCGCCGCCGCTGGCGGTAAGGCTGTTGCTGATTACCTGCTCACCTTTCAGAACCGTCCAGCGCGGGTTGTCGCCGTTGCTGGTGCGCTGAATATTATAGGTCAGATTCGACGATGTATTCTGGCAATCCAGGATGTCCGCCGTTGAGCCGTTGATGGTAAAAAGCGGGTCGGCGCCGAGCAAGGTCAGCAGTTTTTTGGTTACGGTTGCCGGCGGGCCGCATTCATTGTCGACGCTGTACGTCACACTGAAACACGTGCTTGTCGCCGGAACTGCCAGCTCCTGCCCATTGTCAAGCGTCGCGCCTGCGACCGACCAGGCGCCACCCGGCGTCGTCTCGCCGTCTTCGTTGAGCATGATATCCAGATCGATCACTTCACCCGGATCGAGGCAATCGAGAAAGCGGTCTTCAAGATCGGCGGTCGGTATATCCTTGATCACGATGGTGTCAAACACTTCAAAAACGCAGCCCGGCGTGGTCACGGAATACAACACCTCATACTCGCCGGGAGGAGCGTTGGCAGCCAGAAAAGTACCCGTGTTGGGCGTCTGCGGGAAAGGCGGCGGCAATACCCCGAACAAGGGGAATACGGTGTAATTGAGCATATAATTGGTCGGCGAGCTCCGATACACCGCTTTTTCGCCCGGGCCGGGCGTATAGCTGACCGTATAGGTAATGTTATTGCCCGCCTCGCACTGGTCGGCGGGGTGACTGATCATCAGCGGGTTTCCTTTCAGTTCAATGTCGCGTATGCCGACAAAGCTCGGGGTCGAACGTTTGAAGCCGTTTTTCCAGGTAAAAATCAGCCTTCTTTTGGAGTTGTTCAGGCAGTTGCCCACCAGATCGCTCGGGATATTGATCGTTTGCGTGGTGCTGATATTTTGGAAACGGCCCAGATGGATGGCCGGCGCCGGAAGCGTACTTTGCGTTTCCGTCGTACCGGCAACCGGGGTATAACTGATCGGCGCAAGGCTTACCAGCACCTCGTCCCAGTTGGTGCCGCCACCTCCGATGAAGCCTGAGAACGACAGGGTAAAACTTGGAACGCCCTGGGGGAAAGTGACGTCGCGGTAAAAATGCACCATCGTCGGCTTGGTCGTGTCGTACACAATGGTTGTGCCGCCATCTTTTGTGATACCTGCTACCGTGCCCAGAAAAAAGTTAAACATGACTTTCCACTCATTCGGCGAGCCGGGCGTATTGACGACTGTCCAGCCGTTGGAGGCAAAATCAGGTCCGTTGTCAAAACCGCCGTCGCCGAATGGGTCGATGAGCGTTTGAGCGTTCAGCGAATTCGTCAGGGGCAATAAAAGAAACAAGCAAATGCGAAGGAGGCGCATGTTGCGGCTGCGCAACACCGAGGGAAACAAACTGCTTTTCATGAAATTCGAGTAAAAGTGATTATCAATATCCAAATGGATTATGCCGGTGATCAATGCGGGGCTCGGGGCAAAGGGGGCTTTTTACATGGCTTTTCAAACCATAAAATATTTTTCAAATCTATGCGGTCTCTTCAAGGGGCGTTTCCAAAAAGCAACCACAGGGCCGATAGGCGCAACCAAACGGCGCTTTTTACAAACCTGCGATCCTGTAAACACCGCTTAACCGGCCTCCTCCGGCCGGGTCCATGCCTCGTGCCAGTCGCGAAACAGGCGGCTGAGCGGTTCCTGTTTCGACTTGGCAACAGGCAGACTGATACCCGTAGTCAGCTGAATGAGTCTTTCGCGTGGAGAAAACCTTCTGATGTGCTGCGCGTTAATCAGCATCGATTTCGATACCTCGACAAACCTGTAGTCGCGAAGCAGCCCTGTTTTGTAAAAACCAAGATGCCGGGATGCCGTCAGTCGGCCACCGTCGGTAAGCATAATGTGGCATACCTGACGGTTCGCTTCCAGATATAATACCTCAGAACACGGCAACAGGACGAACTGGGAGCCGATGAGCTGAATGCATATTTTATCGGGAGTGACCATATCTGACAGCTGGGGGAGAATAATTGCTTGTTTCGGGCGAATATTTGCCGGGGCAAAGTTGTATCCACTCTCTATCCCTGTCTAATAGGGGCAAACCCTCATTTAACACATCGACGAACCTGCCGGCCTTTTTTATTTTTGCCGTCAAGCAGGTTCGTTACCAATATTTAGCCAACATTACCCTCTCCCGTTATGCAAAGCCGTCTGTGTCTTTGTCTGGTGTTCCTGACCTTGTTGCCCTATTCGTCTTTTGCCCAGTCCAGTGCTCAAATCGACAGCATGGTCAGGGCCTGCAATCGTTATCAAAAAACCGATTCCATTAAAATTTCCATGCTTTTGAATTTGTCAAAAGCTTACACCAAATCAGCGCCGGAAAAGGGTTTATCTGCCGCGGATGAAGCCATACAACTGGCTTCGCAACTCAACGACTCGGTCGCCTTGGCCCGCGGTTATTTTGCCCGCTCTGCCAATCTTCTGCAGACAGGCAATTTTGCCGAAATCATCGGATTGTGCAACAATGGACTTGCCATTTGTATCCCCAGAGGGCTTCATCTTGATATCGCCAACCTGTATAACACCCTCGGCGGGGTCTATTTTTATCAGGGAAACTACTCCAGTGCCCGGGAGTATTTCAGTAAAGCCTACCATTCCTTCCAACTGGCCGGCGACGAAAACGGCCAGACGCGCACCCAGATCAACCTCGGCCTGATCAGCTTGAAATACCGCGACTTTTCCAGCGCGCTGCAAAGCTTCCAGACAGCCGTGGAAATACTGGAAAAAAAGGACGCCTCGCCAATACTGGCCCAGGCCTACGACAACATCGGCGGCGTCTACTCCGAAACCAGCGACTACGACAGCGCACTTGAGTATTATGAAAAAGCCCTGGCAATCGACCGGGCCACCAACAACAAGATCGGCATGGCCATGCGGATCGCCAATATCGCCATCGTTTACAACCGAACGGCCGATTACCTGAAAGCGCTCGAATACTATCAGCAGGCACTTAAACTGAATGAAGAACTGGGCAACCAGCGCTCTTATGCCAATACCCTTACGAATATCGGCACGGTATACGTCCAGCTGGAAGATTATCAAAAAGCCGGGCAATATTTCCGGGATGCACTCGACCTCGCCGAAAGCCAGGGCAACCAGACGCTCATCGCCCAAAACCTGATGAACCTCGGCAATAACCATTTCATGCTTGAGGAGATTGGCCAAAGCGAAGCATACTACCGCAGAGCGCTCCGGATTTACGAAGATGCCGCCTACGAGCCGGGAATCATGGACGCATACGCCAAACTGGCCAATATTTACGGCACCAATCTCGACTACGCAACAGCCCTCGACTACTTCAACCGGGCTCTGTCTCGCGCCGAAACACTGGACAACAAAGGCATTATGGCCGATTGCCTGTGCTCGATAGGCGATATCATCAGCGTCGCTCCGGATTCACTGCTGATTCGCAACAATATCAGACCAGAAGATCGTTACGCCGAAGCCATCCGCCTGGAAGAAAAAGGATTGAAAATCCTGACAGAATCACAAATACTGTCGAGGGTCCTTTGGTGCCAGAACGCCCTCAGTCGTACCTATGAAAAAGCCGGCGACTATGTAAAAGCGTATGAGGCGTTCAAACAATACTTCGCCATCAAAGACAGTCTTGTTGGGGAAGAAACCCGTAAAAAATTCATGCGCAAAGCAGTTGAGTATGAATTTGAGAAAAAAGAGGCCTTGCTCCGCTATGAACAACAACTGACCGCCGAACAACTCGAAAAACAAAAACTGTTCACCCGCCAGCAACAACAACTGCTCGATCTCAAAGAACAGGCTCTGCTCCTGAGCAATCAGGAAAAAGACCTTCACCGGCTCGAATACCTGAAGGAAAAGGCCGAAAAACAGGAAAAAGAACAAGCGCTCTATCTGGCAGAAAAAGAAAAGACCTACCACAGTGCCGAACTGGCCGTCATGGCCAAGGAAAAAGCCCTTCAACTCGCGGCACTGGCGCGAAAAAATGCCTTGATCGGTTGGTTGCTTACCGGTGTAGCAGCCCTGTTAATGGGCGGTTTTGCATTGTTCTTTCACCAAAAACAAGTACAGGCAAAAAAAGAAGTCCTTATCCAAACCAACTTCACCCACCTTTTACTTGAAAACACAGAAGCAGAACGCGGCCGGATTGCCCGCGACCTCC
>JADZFP010000371.1 GCA_020849825.1 Saprospiraceae bacterium | reverse complement strand
TCAGGGTAGGGGCAGACATGTTATTGGTGGTTGGGGGTGAAAAAAACAGGCCATTGACATTGCCGGTGGCAAATGACAATAACAACCTGGGGCGGCAGCATGAGCAAAACCAGCGTATCGGGAGAGTGCGGCGACCTGTTGAAAGGAAGAGATGTCAGGATAAAATGTCGCGCAAGTATTGGTTAAAATGGGGTCGCAGTTCTCCTCGGGAGGGTCAAGCCCGATTAAATTGGTTTCAAATGTCGATTACAAATGTATAAAACAAAAATTATATCAAACAAGAGCCTGGGCGACAAAAAGCAATTCATGTGTTTTTTCGCTCAAAATTTTCCCTCCAAATACCCTTTCCTATCTTTGCCGCTCACCCATCACGACAGATACTTATGATACTGAAAGGGAAAAAAGGCATTATCACCGGCGCGCTCGACGACCAGAGCATTGCCTGGAAAGTAGCCGAACGCGCCGTTGCCGAAGGCGCACAAATCGTTTTGACCAACGCCCCCGTCGCCATGCGCATGGGAGTCATCAACCAGCTGGCGGAGAAATGCAACGCCCCCGTCATTCCGGCCGACGCCACTTCGCTGGAAGACCTCGAAAATCTGGTTCGGCAAAGTATGGATCATTTTGGCGGACAAGTCGACTTTGTCCTGCACTCCATCGGCATGTCGGTCAATGTGCGCAAAAACAAGGCCTACACAGACCTCAATTACGAATGGATGCAAAAGACATTCGATGTAAGCGCCATTTCTTTTCATAAAATGCTCCAGACCCTCTGGAAACTCGATGGCATGCGCGAATGGGGTAGTGTGGTCGGTCTTTCCTACATCGCCGCGCAACGCGTATTCCCCGATTACTCCGAAATGGCCGAATCCAAGGCGCTACTGGAGTCATTTGCCCGTAGTTTTGGCTACCACTACGGCACGGCCAAAAACGTCCGGGTAAATACGGTGAGCCAGTCGCCGACCATGACCACGGCCGGCCAGGGCGTAAAAGGATTCCACGAGTTCTTCAATTATGCCGATAAAATGTCGCCCCTGGGCAATGCAACCGCCGAGGCCTGCGCCGACTACTGTGTGATGCTGTTCAGCGATTACACGCGGTATATCACCATGCAGAACCTTTATCACGATGGCGGATTCTCCACTATGGGTATGAATCCCGCGGTAATCGGCCTTTAACGACTAATAGCGGGCAACGAAAGGGCCGGCTACGAACGTTTGAGAGAAAAGTGTGCAATTTTGAAAGACTATGGCATAAATCGATATCCGCATCAATTTCCGAAGCTGCTCATGCGGCTTCGGAATTTTTGCTTTTTTCTGTGCCTGTTGCTGCCGGGCACGCTATCGGCGCAAACGCGGGACTCCGTACCGACCCCACCTGTGGCGATCAGGGCGGCTGTTGATACGCTCAAACCGCTGGTTTATGTATTGTCCGCCCAGCCTGAAAAAATCTGGCCCGGTCCCGATACTATGCCCGGATTCCAGTTCCGAATGTACGATCCGGCCCGCCGGCAAACACCAGACTGGGCAACCCTGGGCAACCTGGGAATGGCCGCGCGCCCATTGTGGTTCGGCCCGACCCCTCGAATGGGCTTCGATGTCGGCGCCAGCCCTTTTGCTTTATACCGCTTAAAGGCCGAAGAGCTGCGTTTTTATCAAAATACCCGCTCGTTCAGCGAGGTGTTTTTTTCACAGGGCCAAAATCAGGACAACCTGATGTTTAACGCCCAACTGGCGCGCACCTTCTCCGGCGGCGCCACTTTTGCATTTGAATACCGGACATTCAACAACCTGGGGCAATTTCGTTTTCAGCAGGCGCAACACAACAGCATGTCGCTTGGCCTGCGGCTTCCGGTCGGGCAGCGTTATGAAGGCTATCTCGTGTTTTGCCAGAATGTTTTCCGACAGCAAGACAACGGAGGTATCGTTACCGACACGATCTTCGGTCAGGGGCAATTCAGCGGTCCCATCGACGCCGAAATCAGATTGCCCGGAGAAAGCGCCCGAACCCGTAATTCGGACTGGACCATCCAATTAACCCAACATTACAACTTTACGGGTCAAAAAGAAGGAAAAAGGGCGCTACGCGCTACGCATACGCTGGCCTGGTCTAAGTCGTTCTGGAAGTTTTCCGATACTGAAATCGATCAGGACAGCGTGTTTTTTGGAAGTTTTCTCACGACTGACCCGCGCGGGCTACGACATCAAATTACGCTGAAAAGGCTGGACAACTCGTTTATCCTCAGTACTTTTAAACAAAAAACACCCGGCCAGCCTTCCGATCTGCTGGCGTTCGGCCTGACGCATTCCTGGTTTGATTTGTACCAGGAACCGCACGACTCGGCTTTTTCCAACCTGTTTCTGACGGCCCAACTTGGTATCACGCCCTCCGAGCGCTTCGGTTTTACGGCGCGCGGCCATCTGGGTATGCTGAATAATTTCGGCGAATATCAGCTAAACGGCGCCCTGGTACTGGGGCTGGGCAATGCCGGGCAGGTTCGCGCTACTTTGTTGAGTCAACGCCGTCCGGCCAGCCTTTTGCAATACCGCGCGGTGGTCAGTTATCAGGATCTGTGGCGCAACGATATGGAAAAGCCGCTGGAGACCTCCGTCTCCGCCACTTATGCCATTCCCAAGATCGGATTGTCGTTGAGCGGCCAACTGCATTTGGTCAATAACTTCGTTTACTTTGATCAGGACTCAAAACCGGTTCAAACCACCGCTTCGGTACAGGTCAGCCAACTGCTCGTGACCGAAAACCTCCGCTGGCGGGCATTGCATTTTGACAATACGTTGGGCCTCCAGCAATTCAATCGCGCAGACGTATTGCGCCTGCCGGGCTGGTTTTCCAAAAACAGCCTCTACTACGCCGGCGATATTTTTAAAAAACGCATGCACCTCAATGCGGGTTTTGATTTCCGACTCAACGGAGAATTCCAGCCGGAGGCGTACCAACCTTTGCTCTGGCAATTTCACTTGCAGGATTCCCTTACACAGAAGCCCTATCCCTGGCTCGATGTATTCATTGCCTTCAAGGTCCGAACCTTTTGCTTTTTCTTCCGCTACGAAAATCTGACGGCCCTTTGGCAACCCGATCAGGTCTTCTATCAAACGGCCTACCATCCCCAGAACTTCAACACCCTGCGAATGGGCATACGCTGGCGATTTATGGACAGCAATACACCCGAACAGAAAGGCAAATCGGATAGCAATACCAGCAACGGTCCACCTTCAGGGCCGATTGGACCGAGGGGTTTTTAGTTGTACGCAGAGGCTCAGAGACGCAGAGATTTTTCACGCGAAGGAGCAAATGCGCTGAGAAAACAATCATAGCCCACTGGCAAATTACTCCGCACCTCTGCGTCTCTGCGTGCAACTAAAAACTTTGCGCGCTTCGCGTGAAACACACGCCCGCGTGAAATTTTATTACCGCGCTTTGCGATCTTATTGCTTGATAATCTTTTCCATATCGACAAGCAACTGCTTGCCGCCTGGCGAAAACCGTGAAGTGACTGCAGAATTCGACTTGGATTGCATCAGGAAGGCGAAGTTGTCGGCCAACACCTCATCCGGGTGAATGATATAACCGGTGTTGTCTTTTATTTGACGGTAAAAATCAGGCAAGTTGCTCACGTTCAGGGTGCTGGAAAGCCCGTCGGCTTTCGTGACCAACTTCCAGTGCCCGTCTTCCTGCGCCTCAATCGGGAAAAGGCTGAACTGGAGATAGCTGAAAAAACTGGGTTGCTTGTCCGTAAAGCCCTGGTGATT